>CAJJIV010000012.1 GCA_905187655.1 uncultured Eubacteriales bacterium
TATTATTATACGCTATTTCTCGTCAAAAATCAACCATTTGTTGTGACAGAGCCTTTTTAAATAACAAACTTTTCTACGCACAAGCTCTCGATCAAACATATCTAGCGCATTAATAACCGCTTTGTTATCTTCTAGTTGACAACCAGTATCAGCACTAATAATTCCATTTTCCTTTATTCGCTTAAGCATATTATAAATAATAAGTGCTGTAACACCTTTGTGCTGATGTTCTGGCTTAACAGCAATTAAACCAAGTTCAATATACTTAGGTTTTTTAATTGCTTTAAGAAGTCTAAAGATGCCAAAAGGCAAAAATCTACCACGACTTTTTATCATCGGTCTTGCGATTGATGGATACCCCAACCCATAACCAACAATGTTGTCATCTTTATCACATATAATTGAAACGTAATCTTTATCTAAAATCATTTTAAATGATTTAATGGTTTGATCTACCAACTTGTCGGTAAATGGAATTGTGCCATATAAATTAACAAAAGACTCATCAAGAACCTTAAAGAACTCTTTTCCGTATCTGTCAATAATTTCTTTTGGATTCTTAAATTGCTTTTCATAAAAACCATATCGGCGAGAAATTACACCTGCCATCTTTTCTAGTTTTGGGTTTATTTCTTTTGGTACAGGAATTCTCCATTCCACCCACCTTGTATCTGGCTGATAGCCATTTGCCAGAATATGCTTTTCATAGTATTCCGCATTCCAAGACCCTTGGTAAGTACCAATAGTATCAAACCCATAAGTTAAAAGACCTTCTCGCTCAAGGTCATTAAAGCCAAGTGGTCCATGAATATCTTCCATACCCATACTTCTTGCCCAATCTTCACCAGCTTTAAATAATGCATTAGCAACTTCGGCATCATCTATTAAATCGAATCTTGAAAATCTTGCCCTTTTTGCATTATTTTTTATGTTATATAGCCTGCTTATAAGCACGGCAATTCTGCCAACAACTTTACCATCTCTATACGCCAAAAAATAAATTGCATCTGTATCTTCAAATGATGCATTTTTTTTAGGGTTTGTTAAATTTAACTCATCAATTTCAAATGGTGGCACATAATACGGATTGCCTTTATATAACTCCGTTGGAAATTTTACAAACTTTTTAAATTCTTTTTTTGTTTTAACTTGTCGTACTTCTACCATATTTTCTCCGCAAAGTAACTCTATTTTTCATTTATATTATAATTCCTTTTGACATAAATTTACAACTAATTTGCATAAAGGTTTTTTGATTTTAATAGATTTTACTATGAAAAGATTAGTTAAAGCGGTAATAATTACTACCATTCTTAGTATAGCAACCAAAGCAATAAGTTTTTTACTTAAAATTTACATTTCCCGAGTAATTGGAGCCGAAGCCCTAGGCTATTACCAAATTTCATTATCAGCTTTCTCGCTTCTTGTTACGCTGGTAACCAGTGGTCTTCCTCTAGTTATAAGTCGAAAAATTGCAAAAGACAAATCTCACGAGGCTGAAATAGTAGGTGCGGGACTAATTGTCTGTGTAAGCATTTCGGTCCTTTGTACACTTGTGGTGATATTGTTCCCAAACTTATTTGTAAAAATATGGGGGCAAAACCGTTCTTTATTTGCCTTATACCTACTTCTTCCTTCCATCGTTTTTTCTGCCATATATGTGCCATTTAGGGGCGCTATTTGGGGTAATAGCCAATTTTTTACTCTTGGCCTTATAGAATTAATTGAACAATTAGTTCGTGTTATAGCCTGCATTATTCTATTTAATATTTCTTGCTCCTTAGCAGGAGAAAATTTAACTGCAATAAC
Source organism: uncultured Eubacteriales bacterium (assembly GCA_905187655.1). GTDB lineage: Bacteria > Bacillota > Clostridia > Christensenellales > UBA1242 > UMGS1908. Next base: position 1,810 of record CAJJIV010000012.1, read on the forward strand.
CTACTCAATAGCTTGTACCATCTCTACCATAATAGCAGTGATTATATACTTCAAAAATAAAGGTAAAATTAAACTAAACATTAAGCAAGCGCTACCACTTGTGAAAGAAAGTAGTCCGCTTGCAGTATTAAGAATTGGAACTAGCTTGGTTACAATGTTCATATCGGTTATAGTTCCACTAGAACTTGTTAGAAGTGGGTTAACTTCTAATATGGCTGTCAGTGAATTTGGTATCGTTAGCGGTATGGTTTTGCCACTGATTACCATACCAGGAACAATAATTGGGTCTATCTCGGTAGCAATTTTGCCAGAAATATCCAGCGGAAGCGAAAAAATTATTAAAAGACAAATTAATAAAGCAATATCTTATTCAATTATTTTATCACTGTTTTTATTTCCAATATACTTTAATCTTGGTACCGAAGTTGGAATAATTTTATACAACAATAATACAGCTGGCGAAATTTTAAAATGGAGTAGTTTCATTATGTTCCCACTTGGTCTATCTCAAATATTGCTTTCAATTTTAAATGCACTAGGTAAAGAAAAATTAACACTATTAATTTCAATTATAAGCTCAGTTTTTTTAATATTTTCAATTATTTTCTTACCAAAATTTATTGGAATTTATTCCCTTGTTTTAGGCTTTTGTGTTATGAGCATAATTAATTGTATTTTAAGTTTAATCTTTATAAAGAAGTATTTAGAATCTGAACCGCTAAAAATATTTATTTCAATGGCCATCTTTTGTATTCCAGCCTGCCTATTTGCAAAAAATATCTATGGTATTTGCAATTATCTTAATTGTAATATTATATTAAGTGTTGGATTAAGTTCTTCTTTTGCCATCTTGGCACTTGGTACCTTGCTCTTAACTTTCAAACTGGTAGATTTAAAATCATTTTTACCACAGAAACTAAAAAGCAAATTTTTTAAATCGGTATAAAACTTAACATACTTTCAAACACTATTACCATTATGATAAATATGTTTGTAAGAAGTATAATAATTTACCTTTTTGTTTTATTTGCCGTACGGTTTATGGGCAAAAGACAGGTCGGAGAGATGCAACCTTTTGAATTTGTTATTACTCTAATTATTGCCGACCTTGCGACCATTCCCATGAGCGAAATTAGTGTGCCAATAGTACACGGAATTGTGCCAATATTTAGTATTGTAATTTTACATTTCTTTATTTGTGCCATAAGCCGAAAAAGTATGTTTGCTAGATACATTATTAGTGGCCGTTCAGCAATTGTTATAAACCCCAAAGGTATTGATTACAAAGAACTTAAAGCCCTTAATATGAATCTAGACGACCTTATTGAAGCCCTTAGATGTATGGATATATTCAACTTAGATGATGTTGCCTACGCAATAATGGAAACAAACGGCAAACTTTGCGTAATTAAAAAATCTCAAGTAGAATCGGTAACACGAGAAGACCTTAACATTAACACAACAAAAGCCACCCTTCCTGTTTCAATAATTATGGATGGGAAAAAAATGCAAGAGAACATAACTTTAACTGGAATAACTGAAGAACAAATTAACGAGTGTATTACAAAGGCATCCGCAAAGAGTTTTAAAGAAATTTTACTTTTTACTATAGATGCCAATGGTGAAGTTTATATTCAGGCAAAAAATGGCGAAGCACAATCATTTACAATAGATTATGATGGAACCAATAAGTGGTAAACGGAGGAAAAAATGACTAAGAAATTAATCAGTGTCCTTGCTCTTATAGTTGTGGTGGGGTTCGCTGGCTTTTTTGAATCTAATTATATAATCAAATCTTTTGATTACTTAAATAGCGAACTTATTCTAGTTATGAATAACCTAAGTGCCGACCCAGAACACATAGACACAAAAGAAAATGTAGATAATTTAAAAGCCATTCATACAAATTGGCAAAAGCACACCAAAGTGCTAAAATTTTTTGTTTGGCACACCGGAATTAAGGAAGTCGAAGTAGGACTTAGTAGAATAACAAGTTATACCGAAGAAAATGATTATACCGAAGCATATGTAGAATTAAATAATTTGATAGATTATTGCAATCATTACAGCGAAGATTATCGATTCAGTTTACAAAATATAATTTAAAGAACCGCCAAATATGGCGGTTCTTATTCCATTTTAATTCTTAACTTTTCAAGTGCTTTTGCTTCAATCCTGCTTATTTGCACCTGTGACACATTTAACAGTCTTGCAATTTCGGTTTGGGTTTTACCTCTAAAATATCTTAACATTATAATTTTTTTATCTTTGGGTGGAAGTTCGTTTATAAATTCTTTCAACATTATTTTTTCTAAGGTTGTTTCTTCATTCTCCACTCTCACTAATTTGTCTATTAAATTGGGGCTAGATTCACTTTTATCTGCAGTTTTTTCATATAACGACACCAAACAAAAAGCAGAGTCTATTGCCAGCACAACATCTTGCTCTTCAACTTCAAATTTTGAAGCAAGTTCACTTGTTGATATATTATCTCTCCCTAATCGCTTTTGTTCATCAAGATACCTGTTTATTTTAATTGAAAGCGTTTTAATTGACCTAGAAATTTTAATAGACCCATCATCACGCAAAAACCGTTTTATCTCCCCTGCAATCATTGGCACCGCATATGTAGAAAATTTTACCCCAAATTTTGTTGAAAAATTTTTAATTGCTTTTAAAAATCCAACACAACCTAGTTGATATAAATCATCATATTCGGTATGTTTGCCAATGTATCTTTTAACAATACTTTTAATTAAAGGATAGTTCCCATCTAATAATTTTTGTTTTGCATCTTCACTTCCACTTTGTGCCTCTTTTATTAGTTTTTCGGTTTCATCTGCATCAAGCAATTGAAATTCCTTCATACTAATCACTCTCTTTGCTTTTAATTTCTTTCACCATTGCAACGGTTAAGCCATTTGCACCAACATTATTAAACACCTTAATTGCATCCATAAAAGTTTCCATGACGGTAAAACCCATACCTGACCTTTCTTCTTCAGGCTTGCTTGTATAAAATGGTTGCATTGCTTTTTTTATATCATTTATTCCAACCCCAAAATCTTTAACTTCCAAATAGATAAAGTTTTCATATATTTTTCCTGTAATTGCTATTACACCCTTCTTTTTGTTATAACCATGCACAATTGCATTTGTAACCGCTTCACTAATTGCAGTTTTTATATCATTAAGTTCTTCTATGCTTGGATTTAGTTCCAATAAAAAACTTGCAACCAGGTTACGAGCAAGTTTTTCATTTTCTGGTTTTGCCTCCATTTCAAACTTAACATAATTAGTTGGCGACAAAGAGTTTAATAAAAAGTTATTTAAAACGTCCTGTGTAATTTTGTTGTTTTGATTCATAATCCCTCCCCTAAACAACCTTAGGAATAATGTTATATATCCCTGTCATTTTTAAAATTCTATCTACCGTTTTATTTGGGTTTCTTATTGAAAAATTAATTAGTGCTGGCTCAAACTTTTTATATCTTCCAATTAATACACCAATACCAGTTGAATCCATAAAAGAAACATTTTGAAAGTCTAGCACAACCTGAGTGAATGGCGAGAGAGAGGAAAATATTTTGTCAAGTTGCTCCCTTGCAGGAACTGCCGAGCAATCATCAAGTTCCCCACACAAACTTATAATGCAGGTACTTCCACTACATTTATGAATTATTTGCATAAGCCCTCCTTGTTATTAAACCAATAATAGCATATTAAAAAATTTTCTTTACATAATAAAAACGACAAACTTGTAGCAGTTTGTCGAAAACATTTATCACGTCATTGGACTTATTTAATTAAAAATCTTTATAATTTAGTACAAACAATATATTAAATGCTAATTAATGCAAATGACAAGTTATAATATAAAAATTATTATTGTTTAAAAAATTAAAAAGTTAAGGAAATTCCTTAACTTTTTAATTACTATGTCTTACATAACACTATTATTTTAAACCTAAAACAATATTGCCAATATTTTCAGCTGTAAAGCCAAACTCTTTAAATAATTCATCAGATTTAGCAGTATGTCCAAATTTATTTATTCCAACGACTTTACCATCTAAGCCTACATACTTATAATAGTCATCACAGGCAGACGCCTCTACTACCACTCTTCGCCTTACATTATCTGGCAATATTGTTTGCTTGTACTCTTCTGGCATATTATCGAACAATTTACTTGATGGCATGGAAACAACATTAGCTTTAACACCGTTCTTTTTTAATAATTGACTTGCATCAAGGCAAACAGAAAGTTCACTACCAGTTCCAATAATTATTGCATCTGGTTTAGTGTATTTAATTATATTGTATGCGCCACTGGCAACATTTGAAGAGGTTAATTGATTAAGTGGTGTTACCTTTTGCCTTGTTAAGGCAAGAATAGTTGGCGACATATTTTCAAAGGCAAATTTATATGCCCCGAGTGTTTCGTTATAGTCGGCTGGTCTTATACATACAACATTAGGGGTTGCCCTATACATTTCAAGATATTCAATTGGCTGATGCGATACTCCATCTTCTCCAACGCCAATACTGTCATGTGTTAAAACATAAATTACCGGCAAGTTCATTAGCGCACTCATTCTTATTGAATGGCGCATATAATCAGAAAAAACTAAATAAGTTGAACAAGCAACCCTAAATCCACCATGCAAAGCAATTCCGTTGCAAATGCCTGCCATTGCATGTTCTCTTATTCCAAAATGAATATTTTTACCCAAAATATTTTCTGCTGAATATGAACCACCATTTTCAATCAAAAGCCCTGTGCTTGGTGCAACATCTCCACATCCGCATATAAAGTTTGGAACACTTTGGGCGATTTTATTAATAATGTATTTACCATACACTCTTGTTGCTTCACCAGTAGTAACTGGTACTATGTCTGCCCAATTTATATTTTTTGAATAGTAGTCAGACAACCACTTTAATAGTTCATCATATTTTTCCGGATAAATGTTTTTATATCGCTTTAATATTTCCTTCTCTTCTGCAATTTTTTTATTATTCTGTTCAATTATTTTTTTTGCGTTTTCTTTAACTTCAGGATAAAATTCATATTCTAACAAGTCATCATTTATTTTAAGTTTCTTTTTAGTCTTTAAAAGATCTTCAGCGCTAAGTGCAATGCCATGAATTTTATTTGTGTTTTCGTAAGGTGTTCCATAACCTATTATTGTATTAATTTTAATTATTGTTGGCTTTTCTTGTTGTTGTTTCGCCTTATTAATTGCATTGACAATTGCTTGCACATTATTGCCGTTTTTAACTTCCAAGGTGTTCCAACCTAAAGCCTTATATCTAAGAAGGACATCTTCGGTAAATGTTAAATCGGTACCTCCTTCAATCGTTATATTATTACTATCATACAAAACGATTAGTTTATTTAATTTAAGTGTACCAGCAAGACTACTTGCCTCGTTGGTCAAGCCTTCCATTAAACTTCCTTCACCCAAAAAACAATAGGTATAGTGATTAACAATGTTAAAATTGTCTTTATTAAATGCCTTGGCGAGTTTTTGCTCTGCAATAGCCATACCCACTGCCATTGGCAAACCCTGCCCAAGAGGCCCGCCACTTGAATCAATTCCAAGATTAGGGTTCACCCTTGGATGACCAGGAGTTATAGATCCATTTTTTCGATAATTTATAAGGTCTTCCTTAGAATATTGATAGCCAAAAAGGTGAAGTATACAATACTCCAAAGCCGATGCATGACCAGAACACATAATAAACCTATCTCGGTTAAAATATGTTGGATCCATAGGCGAAAATTTTAAACAACTTGAATATAACGAGTAAAGTATTGAAGTGGCTCCAAGACAAATTCCGGTATGCCCTGATTTTGCATTTGATATCATTGTTGCGGTAACATATCTTATATTATCGACACTTAAACTATTTATTTCTTTCATGTAAATCACCTTTTAAAAATTTACCCCGTAATATTTTTTTATGCCCTTAATTATATCTCCAGCGCACCTAATAGTTTCATAATTTGTGGCATCAACTATAATTTCTGAACGCTGTTGCAATATAGCATCTCGTTTCGCAATATCTTGTTTGCTTATATGAAAAAATTTATCTAAGGTTTGACTTTTATATTCACACCTTATAAATTCATTTACTAAACTTTTTTCATCTTGATGGATATAAACTATTAACCCATACTTATCTATACAGTCCAAGTTTTCAGGGTCAAGCACCACCCCACTTTCAAAACTCATAACTGTGTTATTGAAAGAACTAACATACTTAACTGTGCTCTTTTGCTTCTCTCTAAAGTAAGGTTCACCATAATTAATTAAAACTTCTTCAAGCGTATTAGGGCTAATATCAAACTCGTACAACCCTATAGTATCCAAAAAATACAGTCCTAATTGACTAGCTAAAATTTTAGACACTTCTAAAACAAAATCATAGTCTAAACCTACTATTGCAATATTAATATCTTTATTCTGCCTTTTATCCATACATTCATTTTAACACATAAACACAATTTAAACAAATGTTTATTAACTACTTTTTATCTTCTTTATTTGTAGTTTTTTGTCGATTTTTTTATGATAAACAAAAAGGATGACAAATTTTTGTCATCCTTTATATTTTTTTACCTATTTACTTTTTCTTTTTAGCTTCTATTAATAGGTTTAGTTCATCAATTTCTTGTTCGTATCTTACCTTTTCGCCCTGTAAGAAAATTTGAATTTTTTTAGAATTTTCATACTTCTCTTTATTTGCATCTAGATATTCAGTTGCTTCTTTAACAGTCTTTTTAAGTTCAGCAATATGCTCAGTTAAATCTTCTTGTTTTTGTTTCTTCTCTGGGTCAATTTCTTTAATATCGTTAACATTATATAAAATAAGATTTAGGTTTGTTAATTCTCCAGCTTTTTTATCTAGTAATTTTTCGTTGCGTTCTTTTCTTTTCAAGGTCTTTTCGTATTTGTTTACATCTTTTGTTGCCTTTGCAAGATCTTTTTCAAGTCTAGCCATACTAGAATTAATTGTTTCAAGTCTAACATTATAATCAAAGTCTGGACCAACTACTTTTTGTTCATTAGTTACATTGTTTGTAGTAGTTGTTGTTTCAGTAGTGGTTGTTGTTTCTACCGAAACTTCTTGATACGAAGAACTATTTGAAGTAGTATTTGCGTTTGAAGTAGACACTTCGCTGCTTTGAACAGCAACTGGCGCCTTTTCTTCTACAACGGCAATTTCTTTGCTTTCTGTTTGATTATTTTCTTTTTGTTCAGTCTCTTCGTTTTTAGCCTTTTGCTCTTCTGCTAATTCTCTTTCTAATTTTTCAAACAATGCATCAAAGTCAGAATCAGCATCAGCATTTTTGTCTTCAGCAACTTCTTCTACTTTTTCTGTCTTTTGTGATTGTTTGACTTCGGTAGATTCATTTTTAACAAGTTTTTCTACCTTTGTTTCTTTGTTTGTTTCGGAAGATTTAGTTTGATTTTCAATTCTTGCAAGCATTTCATCAATGTCTAAATCTTCATCATCTTCTTCATTTTCTTTTTTTGATGCTCTCTTATCTTTCTTTGTTAGCCATAACTCCAAGAAAAATGCCACAACAAATATAAGTGCTATAACAATACCGGCAATAAGACAGCATACAACAGCTGTAGGAACCCCCATAATTAATCTCCTTTTACCCTTTATTTGTTTTATTAATTGCACACATTATAGCACCAGTGCAATAGTTTGTCAATAGGGGTTTAAAAGTTTTTTGTACATTTTATATAATTATATGCAAAAAATAATACTAATATAGCATATGCGATTTTATATTTAAAATTAATTACCTTGACAAAGATTTCGATAGATTATATAATACAATTATGGAAGAAAATATTCGTTGTAATTACTGTGGAAATTTAATTAAAAGGTCGGACTTTTCTTGCCCGCATTGCGGTGCAAAGAACTCTCAGTATGGCGATTCAACTGTCGTTGTACAAAAAGTTGAGCAGTCAACTTCGCAAGAAAATAAACAAGAAGAGACTACAAAACTCGAAGTCAATAATAAGAAGACAAATAAATTAACAAAGACTGACAAAATTTCCATATTTGCAATAATCTTTGCCTTTATTTTGCCTATTATTGGACTAATAGTTGCAATTTATGCACTTGTAAGATATAACAAAGAAAAAGCTGAAAATAAGACAATAAATACCGATTATAAAGGTCTTGCAATATGGGCAATTGTTATATCTTCGATATTTCTTTTGTCTTATGTCCTAAAGCACATTGCTACAAATTACCTAAATTATTGGTATGATAACAGTCTTGAATATGAATATACCGATTTTTTTGATTAAGTTCGGTTTAGTGGGTTTATGAAAACAAAAAAATATAAATTTTTTATAGCATTAACAATAATTATTGTTGTATTAGCCAGTTCAGTTTTGGGCGGGTATTTTTTGATTGATAAAGTTTTAGTACCAAGGTATTTTGGTGCTTATGGCATTAACAATCTTGGAGAACTTGTTGACCTAGTTGAAACAATTTATAAAGTCCCAAACGAAAAGGACTTTATTTCAAACCCATTTACCAAGTCAGATAGCAAGAATTTAACAAAAAAATTTACTCTAGCCGGCTTTCCAACCTTGCCAAGTGGAGAAATAGATTACGAATCTATTGGTAAAGGTCTTTATACCCGAACACCAGATGAAAGTTTTACCGAAGATAAAATAATACTGACCGATAAAGAAGTAGCTGCTCTTGTAGACCAAATTTTAGACTCTGGTGTATTAGTAAGTAACTTCCCAGACCTTGCATACCTAGATACACTTCAAATGTCAATTAAGCAAGTATTAATCTCACCAAGTGAACTTAGCCCTAGTGATGATGAATATGATAGTAAAATAGAAGATTCTAAAACCCAATATTCCCCTACTTCAGCAACATTAAGCGCAACTGTTCAAATTAACACTGAAAGTGCTAGGCAACAAATAGCGAAAAACCTTGATGCACCTAAATTTTTAATAGATTGGATTATTCCAGACAGCCTTTATGTTTCAGCAACATTTTATACTTGCAATACAGAAAATGGTAGAGTTATTCAAAAACCAGAACTATCAATTAATTCAAAAACACCAAAACAAAGCGAAGTGCTACTAAAATTACTTATTTCTTTCATTTACCCCGACAACAAAAATATGACAATTGATGACCTTTGCACCCAACTTGGAAACCTAGTACTTACAGGTCTAGACTTAATTGGTTCATTTAACTTTACCCAAATTGTAGTTGGCTCTACTTCCGATTTTGGCATAGAATTAACTTTACCACCTGTTTCAGAAACACCACAAGTATCAGAAACTTAATACTATTTAAATTGTTTATTTATAGAACCCACATCAAAATAAAACCATAATATGTAGTGTAATAAAAAAAACTGATATTTACCCATAACTAATCTCTCTTGCCCAAAAGTTTTGATTATTACAAAAAGCCTACGAATATCTCGTAGGCTTTTGCTTTAACTTATTTTAGTCTGTATAAATTATTCTTCCACAATTTTCACATTCTATAAATTTAGCATTCTTTAAGATGTTCATTTTACCAGCAGGAATTTCCATTCTGCAACCACCACACTTGCCAGAAACGACGGGTACAAAAACTTTGTTTTTCTCTGGTGCTTTTTGTTTGTATTTTGCCAAAAGGTCTTTATTAACTGACTTCGCTAGCTCTTCTAATTTTTTCTTTTTAGCGGAAATTTCAGCTTCGCTTGCTTGCTTAATTTGAGCATAATGCTCCTTATATTTTTCCATATTAACCTTTGCTGTTCTTGCGTTTTTCATTATAGACACTTGTTCCCCATTTAACGCTGAACAACTTGCAATTACATTTGCAATTTCCTTTTCAAGCTTATTAAGGTTGTCAATAATAGACTCGTTGGCATCTAAAAGGCCGTTTAACTTTGTTTCATCACTGCTATTTGCATTTTTAGAAATCAGTTCAACATTTTGTGCCATTTTAGTATAAACTTCTTTGTATTGGTTGTATGCATTAACAACATTTTGAGCCTTTTCTTCAAGTTGAATAAGCTTTGATTGACATTCTTTTAGGTATTGTTGCATTTTAATTGCATTCATGCGATCAGAATTTTCAAGCAAATCTCGCTCCATTTTTTTAATTTCCATATCTAATTCTTGGTAACTTAGTAACTCTTTCATATTGTTTACCTCATATTCTTTATTGATTAATAATTTTCTCACAACACTGCAAAATTTTCAAGTCTTTTGAAGTTAAATAATTTTTTCGTTGCAATAAAGTATTTCTTTTAAAAGTTATATAATTTAAAAAATCAGCATAACTATTTGTTTTATAATCTTTTCCAAGATGAATTTGCGTTAATGTTAGTGGCGTTGGTTCACTATTAAAATTCACTTGCATAACAGAATAAAACTTACCCCTTTCTTCCACTATTATGTCTAACATAAGTGACCCATTTAAAGCATTTAAGGCACTTCGAACGACATCTGGATCTTGCATCGGCTGAATAATAAAAGTACCAAATTTAGACAAATCTTTAACCGCTTTTAGAATACTTACAATTTCATTTCCGCCCATTCCTGCAATAACCACAACATCACCATATGGTGGCCCATCTAATTTTTCTAGGCCATCAGTCACCATGCAATCTACTCTATCTTCAATTCCCTTATCTTTAACAAGTTTAATTGTTTTTTCAAGTGATTGAGCAGAAATGTCGGTTGCAATAACCCGCTTTGCCTTTCCACTTGAAATAAGCATTTGTGTAAGTTTGCCGTGGTCGGCACCTACATCTATTGCCAGATTGCAATTGGGAATACATTCAAATATTTTGTTTAATCGTTTGCTATTATACATAATTAATCTAAAAAGTCTTTTAATTTTTTACTTCGTGATGGGTGTCTTAATTTTTTTAATGCCTTTGCTTCAATCTGCCTTATTCGCTCTCTTGTAACATTAAATTCTTTACCAACTTCTTCAAGGGTTTTTGCGTGTCCATCTTCTAATCCATAACGCATCATAATAACTTTTTGCTCTCTTGGGGTTAATGAACCAAGAACCGAAACAAGTTGTTCTTTTAACATGTTAACAGTTGCACTTTCTTCAGGGGTTGCCGTACTTGTATCCTTTAAAAACGTTCCAAGATTGCTATCCTCTTCTTCTCCAACTGGGGTTTCAAGCGAAATTGTATCTTGTGAAATTCTTTGAATATCACGAACTTTCGCCTCAGTAATTCCCATTTCTTTAGCAATTTCTGCCGTTGTTGGTTCTCTTCCAAGTGTAACAGTTAACTGCCTTGCAACCCTAATTTGTCTGTTTATCGTTTCAACCATATGAACAGGTATTCTAATTGTTCTTGCCTGGTCCGCAATTGCACGAGTAATTGCCTGTCTTATCCACCAAGTTGCATAGGTAGAAAATCTAAAACCTTTGGTATAATCATACTTTTCAACTGCTTTAACTAAGCCAAAGTTTCCTTCTTGAATTAGGTCTAGAAACATCATTCCTCTACCACTATACTTTTTTGCAATTGCAACAACAAGTCTTAGGTTACTCTCGCATAGTTTGTCTTTTGCCTCTTGATTGCCTTCCATAACCAGTTTTCCTAGTCTTAATTCTTCTTCCTGTGTTAACAATGGAACCTTGCCAATGTCTTTAAGATACATTTTAACTGGGTCTTCAATGTTGCTTTGGTTTATTAATTTTTCAAGATCATCATCAGATTCTAGCAATGTTGTTTCAAGAAGTTTTATTCCCTCTTGTTGAATTCTCGCCAATATTTCATCAATTTGGTCGGTATTCAGTTTAGAAAAACTTTCGGCAAGTTCTTCCATTGTAACCGACCCCTTTTTCTTTGCCTTTTCAAGAACTCTGTTTATTTCAGTTTGAATTTTTTGCTGTTTTGCATCTAATACATCTGATTTTTCTTCGTTATGTTTAATTTCCTCTTTCTTAGATGCTATTAAATTTGCCAATTCTTTCTGTTCTTTTTGCGAAAGAGTATTGACCCCATTTCTTGTTTCAGTACGACTTGTTTTTGGTTGAGCAACAGTTTTTTCTGTTAAAGGCTTACTTATTTTATCATCTTCACTCAACTTAACTGTTTTAGGTGCCAAATTTTTAGAAATATCTTCTGATTTAGCACTTCCTGCTTTAGTATTTCTTTTTTGCTGAACTGGTGGCAAAATGTCCATTTCAGTCTGAACGGCTTTAACTTTTGTTACTCTTGTACCCTTTATTGGTTCTTGAACAGACTCCTTTTCCACCTTTTTTACCGCACCATCTTTCTGCTTAGAATTATCTTCACGAGTCTTACGCGTTAATGTTTCAACAGATTTTACATTGTCTTTAACCACAATGTTGGGTTTAACTTCTTGTTTTTTTACATCTGCCTTTTTAGTGGCTTTTTCAACTTCCAATATTGGCCTGTCTGCACTTGTTCCACCAACAATAGACTTAAACATTTCAATTTTGTCTGGAGCAGATTTTTTCTTTGTAGGCTTCTTTGTATCAGTAGACTTGCCATTTTCGGTAATTTCAATTTCTTTTCTAGACTTATTTTTAACTACATCTTCTTTAATAGCATTAAGTTGCCTGCTAGTTGCCTTGCTAGTTGTAGCTGGTTTGCTAGTTTTTTCAGTCGCCGATTTTGTAATAGTAGCCTTTTCTTCAACAATAGTAGGAACAATTTTTGTTTCTGCTTTTGTCTTTATATCACTTGCTTTTCTTACCGATTTGGTTGCAGGTTTTTGCTCCTCTACAACTTTTGGTGGAACTTCTAATTGCTCTTGTTTCTCCATTTTGGTTTTTTTATCTATTCTTCCTCGTTTCATAAAGTCAAAAATACTCATAATTACTATTCAATCCTCCTAGAGTTAAGTTGCTGTGAAATTTTCATTAATTGTTGCATTATGTTCTTGCGATCTTCTCCGCTTGATTCATTTAATTTTGTCATTAATTCTTGTTGTTTTTTTAATAGACTGTTTTTATATAACAACCACAAACAATCATCAAATTGTTGTTTATTAGTGCTTTCATCATCACTGAATATGAAATTTATTATTGCACCAACCTTTTCCAAATTACTTTCATAGTGAGAAATAAATTCTTGAACACTTGGAGATTTAGTAACCAAATAGTTGAATATCTCTCGTGCATCACCTAAAAATATTTCTGCTTTATCCTGTGGAACAACTGCATATTCTTTATGTCTTAGTATATTAGCAAGAACACAAATTTCGGATTCATCTACAATGTGGGTCTTTTTTTCTTCTCGCTGTTTGCTATCTAAAGGTTTAACTAAGTTCCCGCCACTAAGTTTAAGTGAAGTGTCTGCTAATTTATTCCTCAGAAAATCTTTATTTACCCCACTTACTCCTTTAACATAATCTAAATAAACTTCTGCTTCGGTGTCGTTTGCATCGGTTAATACTTTAATTGCTTCATCAATATATTTTGCCTTGCCATCAAATTCATTTAAGTTATATTGCTTACTTAAGGCTTTAAGTTTATATTCAATTAAGGGCAACGCATTTGCAATTATTCTATCAAAAGTTGCTTTCCCAAATTCCTTAATAACTTCATCTGGGTCTTTACCTTCTGGCAAACTGGCAACTCGCACATTTAAGTTTTCTTGTTTAAGTATGTCTAACCCACGCATAGTGGCTTTAGTTCCTGCAAAATCTCCATCGTAACAGATTATCACATTGTCAGAAAGTCGCTTAATCATTCTTGCCTGGTCAACTGTTAGCGCCGTTCCTAAACTTGCAAGAGCATTACCATAACCCGCTTGATGTAATGCAATAACATCAATCTGGCCTTCTACTATTATTACTTCATTTAAACCACTTTGTTGTTTAAACTTTTTAACAAGATTAATTCCAAACAAATTTTTACTCTTAGAAAACAAAGCAGTTTCTGCCGTGTTTAAATATTTTGCATACTCTGGGTTTTTCTGCATTGTTCGCCCTGAAAAAGCGACCACTTCACCATATATATTAATTACCGGAAATGCAATTCTTTCTCCAATGGCATCATAAAAACGACCATCTTTTTCTTTAATTATGCCTACTTTCTTCATCAAGTCTTTGGTGTATCCCTTGCTTTTAAGATAAGTTATTATTTCTTCATAATCTACCGAATAGCCAATACCAAACTTATTTATCATTGCCGGAGATATTTGTCGATTTTTTAAATAATCCTTGGCAACTGGGGACTTTTGTAAGTTATCATAATAATGCTTAGCGCAATCTTTCATACACTTAACCATCTCTACTTTTTCTTGCTTAAGTCTAGCATATTCTTCAGCCGTCCGGTCGTTGTCCTGAGGAAGTTCCATTCCACAAGATTCCGCCAAAATTTTTACGGCATCATAAAACGATACCGACTCCATTTGCATAATAAACTGAATCACAGTTCCACCTGCTTTACAACCAAAACAATGATAAAACTGGTCTGCTTCATTAATACAAAAAGACGGCGTTTTTTCTAAATGGAAAGGACATCTCCCCCAGTAATTTTTACCTTTTTTTTCAAGCGGAATATACTTCCCAATTACACTAACAATGTTGTTTCTTTGCCTAAGTTCCTCTAAAAAGGCTTCATCAAAAATCATTGTCAACTTTTCCTTTGCAAATTTTGCATAAAAGTTTTTCTCTTACACATACTAGTTCGCAAATTTTTTTTAATTTCCTTTATTTTATTCAAATTTTTAGTTGTTTTTTTTGTAAAACTGTGTTTTATTTTGTAAAAAACACCCACGACAATATAAAATTTAATTAAAATTAAA
>CAJJIV010000013.1 GCA_905187655.1 uncultured Eubacteriales bacterium
ACTTTTTTTATTATCTTTTTTATTTCACTTGACTTTTTATACTTAATATTATATAATGCTGTTTGTTAATTTTAAGGCGAAAATTTTACAAGGAGAATGGGCTAATGAAAGAAAACATACATCCAAATTATCACGAAGTATCTGTTGAGTGTGCTTGTGGTAACAAGTTTAAAACAAGAAGCACAAAAGAGGGCGATGTTATTAAACTAGACATTTGCAACAAGTGTCATCCATTTTTTACCGGAACACAAAAGCTTGTTGATTCTGGTGGAAGAGTAGATAGATTTAATAAAAGATACTCTAATAGCAATAAGTAGATATTTTTTTGTTGCAAGTATTTTATTTGGGTACTTGCATTTTTTAATGCGGGTAGATTATACTCGCATTTTTTATTGGAGAAAAATATGACTAATACTGCAGAATTAAAATCCTTTTTAATAAAAAAGGCTGGTACAAATGAACTTAATGCTGATATTGATTGGCTTATGGCTGATATTTTAAATTTGTCTAGGAACAAAGTGAATGCAGGTGTGTCAGTATCTCCTAAAAACCTGAAAAAGATACTTAAAGGTTTTGCCAAATTGCAAAAAGGTATGCCACTTTCATTAATATTGCATAAAGCAAATTTTTATGGAAGAGATTATTATGTAAACAAGAATGTTTTATGTCCTAGATGTGAAACGGAAGAGCTTGTTGAATTAGTTTTAAAAAATGAGAAAAATGCAACTGGTTTGGATTTGTGCACTGGTAGTGGTGCAATTGCAATAACTTTAACAAAAGAGAATCCTTGTTTAAAGATGACGGCAAGTGATATTAGTTTTAAGGCGCTTAAAGTTGCAAAATTTAATGCAAAGAAAAATGATTGCAATATTACATTTTTGCATTCTAATTTGTTTAAGAAAATTAGGGGTAAGTTTGATTTTGTCGTTTGTAATCCACCATACATAAAAACGAAAGATATTGAAAAACTAGACACACAAGTAAAAAAATATGAACCTAAACTTGCACTTGATGGTGGCGATGATGGTTTGGTTTTTTACAGGAAAATAATTAAGCAATTGCCTAATTGGCTGAACGATGATGGAAGAGTTTATTTTGAAATTGGCTTTGACGAAGGCAAACAGGTAAAAAATTTGCTGACAAAAAGTTTTAAAGATGTTAAAATTATTAAAGATATTGAAAAAAATGATAGGATTGTATCGGCAATCTTAAAGTAAATGGAGAATTATATGTTTGAAAAATTGAAAGAAATGAAACTTAAGTTTAAGCAGTTAACTGAACTGATTGGTGATCCAGATGTTATTGCAGATACTGAAAGGTGGCAAAAACTTTGCAAGGAGCATTCTGACCTGTCTCCTATTATTGAAAAATATGATGAGTATCTTAAAGTTTTATCTGATATTAAAAGTGCGGAAGAACTTAAGGAAACTGAAACCGATGCCGAGATGCTTGAACTTGCTAATGATGAAATTTATGAAAATAAGGAAAAGTTAAAAAAGGTTGAAGAAGAACTTAGAGTTTTGTTGTTGCCAAAAGATGAGAATGATGAAAAGAATGTAATAATTGAAATAAGAGCGGGTGCAGGTGGAGATGAAGCATCTTTGTTTGCTATGGAACTTAAAAGAATGTATTACCTTTATGCAGAGAAACACCGTTTTTCTATTGAAGAGTTAGATGGAAATTACACCGAGGCAGGTGGAGTTAAAGAATGTTCTTTTATGATGAAAGGTAAAAATGTTTACAGTCTTATGAAATATGAAAGTGGTGTACACAGAGTTCAACGTGTACCTGTAACTGAAAGTCAAGGTAGAGTACATACATCTACCGCAACTGTTGCTGTTTTGCCAGAAGCACCGGAAGTTAATATACAAATTAACGAAGATGACCTTGAAATAGATACTTACCGAAGCAGTGGTGCTGGTGGTCAACATGTTAATAAAACTGAAAGTGCAATAAGAATTACTCATAAGCCAACAGGAATAGTTGTCGCATGTCAAGATGAGCGTTCGCAAATTAAAAACCGTGAAAAAGCAATGAATTATTTAAAAAATAAATTGTATGACTTTTATCAAACGCAAGCTGATAAGGAGTATGCAAATAAACGTCGATTGCAAATTGGAACAGGTGACCGCAGTGAGAAAATAAGAACATATAATTTCCCACAAAGCAGAGTTACTGATCACCGAATTAATTTTACAATTTATTCACTAGATAACTTTATGAATGGAGACCTTGATACTATGATTAGTGAATTATCTTTGGCTGAAAGGGAAAAACTATTGGCATCACAGAACTATTCTTATTAATGTAAGGATTAATAAATGAACGATAAAATTGCCTATATATTGTCTAATTTACCATCTTCTTCTGGGGTCTATTTAATGAAAGATGCCGGTGGTAATATTATTTATATTGGTAAGGCTAAAAATTTAAAAAATAGAGTTTCTTCTTATTTTATGAATACTGAGAAAAATATTAAAACGACAATGTTGGTTTCTAATATTGATTCTCTGGATTATATTTTAACAGCATCTGAACAAGATGCTTTTTCGCTAGAAAGTAATTTAATTAAGGAACACAAGCCTAAGTATAATATTTTGCTTAAAGATGATAAACTGTTTCCTTATATAAGAATAGATAAAAATCAATTGTATCCTGAAATTACTGTTGTAAGAAAAGTAAAAAATGACCACGCTCTATATTTTGGTCCATATGTTACAGGAATAAGAGTAAGTGAATTGGTTTCTATTATTAAATCGGTGTTTCCTGTTAGACAGTGTTCAATTAAGTTTGAGAAGGTAAAGGTGCAACGTAGAGCGTGTTTATATGGTGATATGGGGCATTGCTGTATGCCGTGTGTAGGCAATGTTTCTAATGAAGAATATTTGGCGATTATTGATGAAGTGATAGATTTTTTAAATGGAAAGACTGCAAAGGTAAGAAAGTCGTTAACCGATAAAATGAATGAATGTGCCAAGAATTTTGAGTTTGAACAAGCGATTGATTATAGAAATAAAATTGAGATGTTGAAAAAAAGTGAAATTTATGTATTAACAAATCTTGCAAAAAATGAGAATATTGATTGTTTTACTATTAATTCTAAAAATGATTTTGTAGTTATAAATAAAACAATAATAAGAAACGGAAAGACAATAGCTGATAAAAATATTTTAATTGAAACAATTGAAGGAACATCGTTAGAGGAAAATCTTGCTGAATATTTAGCTGTTTATTATGAAAATAATACTATTGCCCCCCTTATAATTTCTAATATAGCAATGAATGGGCTTGCTGACTATTTAACCAACATTGCGGGAAAGAAAATTGAAGTAAATGTTCCCATGAAAGGAATGAAAAAGAAAATTGTTGAAGTTTCGCTGAAAAATACCGAAGAATTTTTGGAAAAGAATTATGAACTTCAAAAGCGGAAACAAAAACTGTCACATAATGCCTTAATTGAACTGGCAAAAGTTTTAAATTTAGAAAAAGTTCCTTATAGGCTTGAATGTTATGATATTTCTAATATTAGTGGAACGAACAATGTTTCTAGTATGGTTGTTTTTGAAGATGGGGTACCAAACAAGAAGGAGTATCGCAAATTTAAAATAAAAACGTTTGAAGGTGCAAATGACTTTGCTTCTATGGAAGAAACGCTTAAGCGCAGACTAACTAGACTTAAGGACAATGATGTGAAATTTAATAGAACACCAGACTTAATTGTTATTGATGGTGGCCTTGGACAACTTCATTCGGCAAATGAAGCAATGAAAAGAATGGGGTTTAATATTCCGATTATTAGTCTTGCAAAAAAGCAAGAAGAAATATTTACTTTAGGTTCAAGTGAAAGTATTAAATTAGATGAAAATAATGATGCAAGAAAATTGTTGCAAAGGATAAGAGATGAGGCGCACAGATTTGCAATAACATTTCATAGAAGTCTAAGAGATAAGAAAATGTTTGAAAGTTAGTTTTGGATATGGCTGATGGTATTATATAAAAGGGTGTAATAATTTACACTCTTTTTTCATAAGTTGTACAAATGAAGAATGGTGAAAACAAAAAGAAATTTAATATAATTAATCTATTAGCACTATGCGTGCTGGTTGTTGTGTTTATGACTGTTCCTACTTTTGTATTCCGTGAATATAATGGGCAAGCAGAGATTGAAAACAATTTCTTTGGTGAAGAATCTGAGCTTAAAGGTGTTCTTATCGTTTGGAATATAGACACCTTTGAAGGTGGAAATATTTCTAAGTCTGATTATTTAGAAGAAGTTGGAAGGCTTTTTGAAAATAATCATAAAGGTCTTTATGTAGCGGTTAAAAATATGACGGTAGAAGAAGCAAAACTTAAAATTGAAGCAGGTGAACTTCCTGATGCGGTTTCGTTTGGTATGGGCCTTGGAAATATGTTTAAGCCCTATTTAAGTGAATTAAATTTTGCAACAAATGTAAGGCAAAGTGTATTAAATTCAGGTATGGCAGATGGTAAACAATTGGCGATTGGTTATATTATGGGTTGTTATGCCCTTTTTTCTACCAATGAAAAACTTATAAATGCAGGAAAGGAAAGTAGTACGGTGCTACTTAATAGTTATTTGGCGTGTGGATATACTAAGCAATTAAAGAACAAGACAAGGACAATTTATAGCTTAAATTATGGAGCTTCTAACTATTTAAACACGAAGAGAGTGTTAAATATTGATGTAAATGATATGGTTTTAATTAGCGAAAGTCAATACGATGCATATGTTGATTTTATTAATTATAACAAGTCTACAATTTTACTTGGTACGCAGAGGGATTTTATAAAACTTAAAAACAAAGAAAATCTTGGGAAAATAAGCGGTCTTATAGTTGAACCATTGTGTGGTTATAATGATTTAGTTCAATATATTGGTGTGATAAATTCAGGCAATGAACTTAGGATGAAGTATTCAAGATATTTTGCACAATTTTTGGTGAATGATGGAACACAACAAGAAATTGAAGGAAGTGGAATGTTTAGCACAGTGCTTGATGGGCTTTATACCGAAGATGGATTAAAGGCTCTTGAAGAGGCTGTGGTTGGCAGTGATGATATTCCTAATGTTATTGACTAAAGTATTAAAATTGTGTTGAAAAAATTTGGGGTTTGGGGTAAAATTATTATGGTTGAAAAACTTATTAAAATTGTAGGAAAACAGAATGTAAAAATAAATGAACCACTTAAAAACCATTGCACTTTTGGTATTGGTGGATCTGCAAAATACTATGTTTCGCCAGAAAATTTTGAAGCACTGAATAAGCTTTTGTATTTTGCTAAACTTGCAGATATTAAGTTTATGGTTGTTGGAAAGGGTAGCAATTGTTTGTTTGATTCGTTGGGCTATGATGGAATAATCATTTCAACCGAAAAGTTGTCTAAAATAGTTAATTTGGGTTCGGGATATTTTGAAGCTATGGCTGGAACCAGTCTTGCTGAATTGTTAACTTATACTAGCAATTTGGGGTTTGGTGGGCTTGAATTTGCCAGTGGGATACCTGGTTCTGTTGGTGGTGCAATACTTATGAATGCAGGTGCCAACGGACATGAAATTGGTGAACTTGTTAAGTATGTTGCTTACTATGAAGCTGGTGAACGCAAAGTTAAGCAGGCAAGTGAACTTGATTTTGGTTATAGGACTTCTTACTTTTTATCACATAAAGATTGTATTATTGCTTCTGTTGTGGTTAAACTTAAACAAGAAGAACCAAAAGTAATTTACAATAAAATTTTGGAGCTTGTTGCAAAGCGTAGGCAGACCCAACCACTAGGCAGAAGTGCAGGTTGTGTCTTTAAGAAATGTGGTGATATGCCGGCCGGACTTTTAATTGATAGGTGTGGGCTTAAAGGTATTAAAATTGGTGGTGCGGAAATTAGTACGATGCACGCAAATTTTATTTTAAATTCTAATGATGCAACAAGTGCTGATGTAATTAGTCTTATTGAATTGATTAGATCACAAGTTAAAAACAAGTATAACAAAGAACTGGAACTAGAGATAGAAATAATAGAAAAATAGTAAAGGATAGATATGGAAGAAATTAAGGGATTATATCACACGCATTCTAAGTACTCTAAGTTTAATCATGGCAAAAACACTGTAAGAGAAATGGTTGAAGAAGCGAAAAGGCTTGGTTTAGAAGAGATTGCTATTACCGATCATGGTTGCAAGCATATTTTTGGAATTAGGAAAAATAATATAAAGAAATTAAGAAATGATATTGACCAAATGAATAGTGAAGGTGGCATCAATGCAATTATGGGACTAGAATTAAATTTGCTTGGAAATAATGGAGAGTATGATTTGCCAGAAAAATATTCAGATTTATTAGATATAAAACTTCTTGGTGTGCATAAGGCTGGCCGAGTTGGTTTTAAAGCTTTCTTTAATTTTTTATTGCCAAATTTATTCTGTCGTAAAAGCAAAAAGAGAATTGATAAAAACACCGATGCCTATATAAATGCAATAAAATTACACAATATAGACATTATTACGCATCCGAATGAATACTTTTTAATTAATCCTTATAAATTAGCAGATGGTTGTGCTAAAAATAATTGTTATATTGAAATTAATAACAAACATTTAAAATTGACTAAAGATGACATTGAGCAAATGCTTAAAACAGATGTAAAGTTTATTATTAGTTCAGATGCACACTCTGTTGATAGAATTAAAAATATTGGCAAGGCACTTGAATTTGCAAAAGAGTGTAAAATTCCTGAAGAGCGTATTGCAAACCTAAACAAGCTTCCGGACTTTAAAAATAAATATCCTGAAAGCAAAACAAAAGCGGAGTAAATAGATGTCGTTTTCAAATGATGTTAAAGAACAATTATTAAGTCAAAAGTTAGAGGCGGATTGCTGTATGCAATCTAGCCTTTGTGCTTTTATTAATTGTCTTGGTAGTTTAGAAATAAATAAAAGTGGTGTAACATTTTCAATAAAAACAGATAATATCGAGATTTTAGAACGAATACAAGAAATTGTAAATACATTGTACTCAGATAAAATTGAAGAACTTTTTGTTACTAGTCAGACAGTTGGGAAAACTATACTTTATGAGTTTACCGCACCAATGAAAGTTGGTACACAAATTTTAAAAGATTGCGGAATAATTGAACTTGATGAAAAAAATATGGTTAATATTAACAGAAGCATAAATCACCATATTATTTTAGAAGACTGTTGTAAAATTTGGTACATTAAATCGTGTTTCTTGGCGGTTGGAACAATAAGCATTCCGCAAAATGGATATCACTTTGAAATGGAATTTGCGTCTAATGATCAAGCGAAAGCTGTAGCTAATTTAATGGGTGAATTTGGGTTTATTACTAGAAAGGTTGAGCGAAACGAAAAATTTGTTGTATATATGAAAGAATCTGAGTCTATTGCAGACTTTTTGGCTTTTGTTGGAGATACTAAGTCGTATCTTAAATTACAAGAAGAAATTTTAAATAGAGATATGCGAAATTCAATAAATAGAACTAGTAATTGTATATCTGCAAATATTTCTAAAACGGTTGATGCTAGTGTTGTTCAACTTAAAGCGATTGAAACTATTGAAGATACAATTGGCTTAGAAAATTTATCTAATGGGTTAAGAGAAGTTGCAATATTAAGAAAGAATAATCCACAGGCGTCGCTTTCTGAATTGATTAATAGAAGTGAAACCCCGCTAACAAAGTCCGGATTGAATTACAAACTGAACAAAATAGTTGAAATATCTAAAAATTTATAATACAATTATTTACATAAAGGATAAAAAAATGGGTAATTTTGTACACTTGCATGTTCACACCGAGTATAGTTTACTAGATGGCGCTGCAAGAATTGAAAAACTTGTTAAAACTTGTAAAGAGTATGGAATGACAGCGTGTGCTATTACTGACCATGGTAATATGTATGGCTGTATTACTTTTTTTGATGCTTGCAATAAGGTTGGAATTAAGCCAATATTTGGTTGTGAGTTTTATGTTGCTGACAATCTTTTTGAAAAAAATGGGAAGAGTAAAAATTCACATTTAATTTTACTTGCAAAAAATCGTACTGGGTACTTAAATCTTTGTGAATTAAATACTATTGCTTTTAGAGATGGTTTTTATTATAAGCCAAGGATTGATTATAAAACGCTTGAAAAATATAGTGAGGGTGTAATTGCACTTTCTGCTTGTGTTGCGGGAGATATCCCTCAATATATTATTAAAGGTGAGTATCAAAAAGCAGAAGACCTTGTAGTTTGGTTTAAAAGTGTTTTTAAAGATGATTTTTATCTTGAAATTCAAAATCATGGTCTTGAAGAAGAAAGAATTGTAAACAGAAAGTTACATGAATATGCTGAAAAGTATAACATAAAATTGGTTGCAACTAACGATGTTCACTATATATATAAAGAAGACTCTGTTGTTCAAGATGTTTTGATGTGTGTTCAGATGGGTAAAACTTATGATGATCCAAACCGATTAAAATTTACTGGTGAAGAGTTTTACTTAAAGAATTATGAAGAAATGGCAAAAGCATTTCCTAATGACCTTGAAGCTCTTGAAACAACAAATGAAATTGCTGAAAAATGCAATTATTCATTTAAAGAAGATCATATTGATGAAAATAGATATATGTTCCCTCCATTTGTTCCTCCGGATGGGAAAAGTTGTGTAGATTATTTGTGGGAACTAGTTAGGGCAGGTGTAAAACGCAGATATGGTGAAGAAACACCGGTTATTAAAGAAAGAGTAGATCGAGAAATGTCGGTTATTGTTAAGCAGGGATTTGCTCAGTACTTTTTAACCGTGTGGGACTATATTAATGCTGCAAAAAATATGGGAGTTCCGGTTGGGCCAGGGCGTGGCTCGGGTGCTGGTTCAGTAGTTGCTTATTGTATAGGAATTACTAACATTGACCCATTTAAATTTGATCTTCTTTTTGAAAGATTTTTGCACACTGAAAGGGTTACCGCACCCGATTTTGATGTCGACTTTGCCGATGACCGCAGACAAGATGTTATTGATTATGTTAGAAACAAATATGGTGAAGATAAAGTCGTTAAGATTGTGACATTCGGAACAATGGCGGCGAAGAACGCAATTAAAGATGTAGGAAGAGTTTTAGGTGTGCCATATAGTGAATTAGACAAAGTTACCAAAAATATTCCTAACATTCCTGCAAAACATCATGATGTTATTAAAAAGTCGTTTGGATTTTACAAAGCCAAAGAAGGCGACAAGGACTTTGGTGTGGATTATGCCGTTCCTGAGTTGGTTGAGTTATATAACAGCAATAGCGATATTAAAAGAGTTGTAGATATTGCTATGAAACTTGAAGGTATGCCAAGACAGTGTTCTACGCATGCTTGCGGTGTTGTAATTGCTTGTGATAGCATAGATAAATTTATGCCACTATCTAGAAATGGTGATGATCTTACCACTCAGTATAGTATGACTGATATTGAACGATTGGGTCACCTTAAAATGGATTTTTTGGGTCTTAGGAACTTGAATGATATATCTAAGGCAATCCAATATGTTAAAGAAAACTATGGGGTGGAATTAGATTTTGATAAAATGGGTTATGAAGACCCAGAAGTATATAAATTGTTGTCTTCGGGAAATACAAAAGCAATATTTCAGGTAGAAAGTGGAGGTTTCCAAAAATTTTTAAAAGAACTTAAACCAACGTGCATTGAAGATATTACCGCTGGTGTTTCGCTGTATAGACCCGGACCAATGGACTCTATTCCAAGGTATGTTCACAACAAGCACAACCCAGCAGATGTTACCTACGATGACCCAATTTTGGAACCAATTTTAAATGTTACATATGGCTGTATAGTCTATCAGGAACAAGTTATGAGAATTGTTCAAGATATGGCGGGTTATACCTTGGGCCAAGCCGATATGGTTAGGCGAATGATGGGTAAGAAGAAACTAGAAGCGATGCAAAAAGAAAAAACGGTATTTTTGTATGGCAAGCCAGCAGAAAATGGCAAACCTGCTATAGATGGAGCAATAAAGCGTGGTGTTAAAAAAGAAGTTGCCGAGAAAATTTGGGGTGAAATGGAAAGCTTTGCTTCCTACGCCTTTAATAAGTCTCATGCGGCAGCGTATAGTATAATTACTTATGAAACAGCTTATCTTAAGTGTTATTATGAGCCCGAATTTTTGACTGCGGTGTTAAATAACCGAATAACAAATGCCGATGAAATTAAGAACTATATTAATCATGCAAAAGATGAAAAGATTGAGGTTTTGCCACCTGATATTAATAAAAGTCAAACGTATTTTAGTGTTAAAGACAAAAAAATTAGATTTGGTTTGGCTGCAATTAAGGGCATTGGCGAGTCTATGTGTGATATGATTGTTGCTGAGCGTGAACAGAATGGCGAATTTAAAAACTTTTCAGACTTTTTGTGTAGATGCTATAAGTATGGTGTTAACAAAAGAGTTATTGAAGGCTTTATTTTTGCTGGTGCTTTTGATTGTTTTGGTGTGTATAGATCGCAAATTTATGCTGTTTATGATCAAGCCTTAAAACAAGTATCTGATCTAAAAAAGAGAACTTCGCTTGGACAAATTTCACTTTTTGGTGAAGATGAGATAATTGATGTTACCTTTCCTAAACTGAACGAGTACGATAACTTTCAAAAATTAAAACGAGAGAAGGAAGTAATTGGAATTTATATTTCAGGTCACCCGCTTGATGCATATAGAGATAAGTTTAAAAATTATACCTTTAATTCTAGTATGATTGCCGAAGAAGAACCTGAAGAATCAGCGGAAGAAACAGATGAAGAAGCAATTACAAACAATTATGGTATTGAAGATGGAGCTAAAGTTACTGCAGGCGGTGTGATTAATGTTATCAACAAAGTTTATACTAAGGCAGGCAACAAAGCAATGGCCGTATTAGAGCTTGAAGACCTTTATGGAACATTCAGTGTTCTTGTGTTTAATAAACTTTATGAGCAAATAAAAAATGAACTTGCAACTGACAAAATTGTATCTATTAGTGGAAAGTTTAGTGTAAGAGAAGGTGAAAGACCAATAATTGTTGCAGAAAAGCTTGAATTTTGGAACATTGTTATAAAAGACTCGCTTGCACTTCAAGCCGAGCAAGAACAAAAAGAGCAAGAAGAAAAGGCAACAAAATTATACCTTAGGTATAATATAGAAGATGAAAGGTTGGACAATATTGTTGAAGATATACTAACTCGGCAAGAGGGCACATCTCCTGTATTTGTTCAGTCTAATGGCAATTTATATAATATGCATATTAATACAACAATAACTACGGCGTTAGTTGCTGAACTTAAAGCCGAACTTGGCGAAGAAAATGTAAAAATAAAGTAATTAAGAGGTTTGTTTATGAAAAAAATTGCAGTTTTAACAAGTGGGGGCGATGCTCCTGGAATGAATGCTTGTATTAGGGCAATTGTAAGGGCTGGGCTAGATTCTGGGGACAAAATTATTGGAGTTAAAGAAGGTTATCAGGGGTTAATTGATGGTAAATTTGTTAACCTGGGACTTAGAGATGTTGGGAACATTATTCAGCAAGGTGGAACAATGCTAAAGACCTCTAGATGTGCTGAATTTATGACTCCTGAAGGCTTTAATAAAGCAGTTTACAATTGCAAAAAAGAGGGCTTTGATGGTGTAATAATTATTGGTGGTAATGGTTCTCTTAGGGGTGCGGTTGAACTTAAAAATGCAGGTGTCAATGTTATTGGGCTTCCTGGAACAATTGACAATGACCTTGGTTATACTGATTTTACTTTGGGTTTTGATACAGCTGTTAATACAGTTACCAACTTGCTAAACAATGTAAGAGATACATCGGCGGCGCATCAAAGAGTTTGTGTAGTAGAAGTTATGGGCAGAAAATGTGGAGATATTGCTTTATATAGCGGAATTGCTTCTGGTGCAGAAGAAATTATTTTGCCAGAAGTGAAAACCGATTATAATGAGGTATGTCATAAACTTCTTAAAAGTGCAAAATCTGGCAAGTTGAGTTCTATTATTGTTGTTGCTGAAGGTGCGGCTAAGAGCGATGAAATTGCAAAATTAATTGAAGAAAAGACAGGACTTGAAACAAAAAGTGTTGTTATTGGGCATTTGCAACGAGGTGGAAGCCCTAGTATGGCAGATCGTGTTTTTGCAAGCAGAATTGGAGTTGAAGCCGTTAACCTTATTGACCAAGGAAAAGGTGGGCTTGCTGTTGGAAGCAGAAATGGAAAAATAATAAGCGAAGATATTGAAAAAGCGGTTAAAACGGTTAATACTTTTGATAAACAAACTTACGAAATTAATAAAAGAATATCTATTTAAGGAAAAACGTTGGCTAAGAAAAAAAATAAAGGTAGTATTTTAAATTTAAAAACTGACAATGAAAAGTTGATTGGTGAAATGATAACAAAAGCTGAAAGTGGAGATTTTTACTCAGCTTTCGTTTGTTATTCAAGAATTGAAGAAGATAAAAAATATATGGCATTGCCTTTTATATCAGGAATTTATTCTAAACTTAATGCGGTTAACTACGAAGTTGATTCTCTTTTAAAACTATTAACTTATCCAAAGTTTAAAGATTATAATCCGCAGGCACTACTTTACCGTGTATATAATTTCTTTAATTCTTTTATGGGGCTTGAAGTTTATGAACATTATGAACAATTGCTTAAGAAGAATTTTAAAAATACTCCGCAAGCTTTTTTACTTGAAGGTGAAACAAAGTCTAATTTGCCGTTTGAACATTTAAGGCTTGTTGATGATAATGGAAAATTTTATTACGAACAAGCTTTAATTTGTTTAAAGTCGGACAATTTAGAGGGCGCAAATAAATGGCTTAAAAAAATTAAACCAACTGATGAATATTTTTATAGAGCAAAAAATTTACAATCTATTATAAATTTAATGGTAGGCAGGATAGATGAGGCTGAAAAAGTTTGTTTAGAATTGCTTGACTATGGCGGAAACAATAGCGAGGCGCTTGCCTCTCTTATGCAAATTGCAAAATTAAATCCAGAAAGAAAAAAAGAAATTTATGAGCGTATAATTAATGCTAATGATTGTGGGAATTTAAGTTCTAAATTAGTTAAGGCAGATTGTTATTTAGAAAATGGCGATTTTGAAAATGCTATTTTAATTTTAGAAACAGTTAAGGGAAACAGTAGATTTGAAGAAAATTTTTTAGATAAATTATCCAATTTATATTTATTAAATGGAAATAAGCAAAAAGCGGAATATTACCTTAAAATTTTAGTTGCTATTTACCCCAAAAATTTTAGAGCAAGGTTTGCACTGAAAAAATTGAGCAAAACGAGCGGAACAAAAGTTACCGAAAGTGTTTTGGGTGGCAAAATAAAAAATGAACTTTCAACCTTTTTTAATTTATCGCATACCAATTTCTTGGCACTAGATGAAAGAGAGTTACAGTATTATTTTTGTATTGCCAGGTTTTATGGTGGTATTGAAAAATTTAAGCAGTTATGCCTAATTTATTTAACATCTACTAAGGCGACAAAGGTGCTTATGGATGGTTTAATTGAAGTTGAAACATCGGAGAAATACCGTCAAATTTTGCTTTCCACCATAATTCAAGCAGGAGTAAAGGGTAAATTTTATTGTTTAGTTATAGGAAAGTTACGAGAGCTTGAAATTGAATACCCTAAAACTTTGTATAACGAGTTTATTGTTTCGGAAGCAAATTTACAAAATTTAGAAGAGAGTAAGGTTAAAGATATATCTTTTATTACACATTTAATAAATTGTTTTAGCCAGGCATATTCACTTTGTTTGTATAGTGGATTTGATATGAAGAATTTTGGAAAATTAAGCGACAAACTTTCAAAAGCGTTAATTGCCTTAGATGAAGTCGGTCGTGATATGTTTAGCAGTATTGATAATTGTGTTTTTGCTTTTTGTTATAACTACAACAAGTGTTTTGCCGAGAGGCAGTTTGTTCAATTATTTGTTGATATTTCGGAAGAAATGAGGGGTAAAATTATTAGTTTTATAAATTTTGAAGTTTAACATAAATGGCATTAATTGGAAATTAATTAGTGCCATTTTCTTATTTGCCAATCAATTGTAAAGTGTATTTGTTTGATTTTATATTTTTATTGTGATAATATTATATATAAGTAAATTTAGGAGCAAATTTAACTAGTGGCAGAAGAAAGGTCTTTTAATATTGTTGCAAACGAAATTTGTGTACAATACGAAGAAAAAAAGTCCAAATTCTTGGGCTACTCTAAGTATGTCCGCACCGAAGAAGATGTTAATACCTTTTTACGATTGGTTAAAGAATCTCACCCAAATGCAACACATATTACTTACGCATATATAATGGGTCAGCATAGTGAATTTTCTAAAAATAATGATGATGGGGAGCCGGCTGGCACGGCTGGTATGCCAATATTAGAAGCCATAAAAAAGAAAAAACTTACAAACACGTTGGTTGTAGTTGTTAGGTACTTTGGTGGTAAGGAACTTGGCAGAAGTGGGTTATATAAAGCATATAACAAGACAGCCATTGAGACGTTAGATAATGCTGGTTCTTACCTTATGATGGAATGTTGCGTGTTTGAGTTTAGATTTACTTATAACGATTTTTCTAAAGTGGGTGGGTATTTTAGAGACAAAAGTTTCCCAATTTTAAATCAGGATTACTCTGATGTTGTTAGGGTAGAAGTGGCTTTTCCTGCCTACCGTGAACAAGTTGTATTTAGTGAAATTAAGACCATACTTGGTGGTAGGTTTATGAATAATAAATTACGCAATGCTTATTTTAGATTTGAGCAAGATGTGCGAAAAAAATGGTAAAAATATGGGAATTATAACAAGTTTATCTCTTCAAAAAAACAAGACTAGAGCAAATATATACCTAGATGGAAAGTTTGTGTGTGGCTTAGACAATGAAACCATTGTTAAAAACCGCCTTAAAGTTGGAGAAGAAATATCTTCTGAAAGTTTAGAGAAAATGCAGTTAGAAAGTGAGGTGAATAAGGCATTTGAAAAAGCATTAAGCCTTATTGAAAGGCAGTTGTATTCTAAAAAACAACTTGAAATAAAACTTAAAGAAAAGGGATATTTACCTGAAACTATTAATATTGCACTAAATAAGCTGGCAGAGTATGGGTACCTTAATGATGCTTTGTTTGCACAAAATTATGCTAGTGTTAGCAAAAACAAAAGCCGTAAAGAAATTAAATATAAATTGATGCAAAAAGGAATAAATGCAAATACTATTGATGAAGTGGTAAATAAAATAGATACTGAAACCGAACGAGATAATGCTGTTGCAATTGCAGAAAAATATATGAGGCGTAAGGAAAATACAAAAGAAAACATAAATAAGCTTTTTGCATATTTAATTGGCAAAGGGTTTGCAATAGATGATGCAAAATTTGCAATAAAAAAATATAATAAGGAGATTGATTATGATTAAGAACGGAATTGATATAGTTAAAATTGAAAAAGTAAAAAAGATGTTGGACAAAAGTAACACCTTTGTTGAAACACTTTTAACAAAAGAAGAGCAAAATTATTATGAAAGCAAAAGGACAACAGTTGAGCGCCAAGGTGTAATTCCAAAACAAATTCAAACTCTGGCTGGTTTTTTTGCTTGTAAAGAAGCTATATTAAAAGCTTTTGGCATCGGTGTATTGAATGGTGTTAATTTTAAAGAAGTTGAAATTAATCATACAGCAAGTGGTGAGCCTATCTGCAATTTTTATGGTAAAATGAAAGACTTGTTTGATAGTCTTGCAGTTAAAAGTTGTGCCGTTTCAATTTCTCATGATGGAGAATATGCAATTGCAATTTGCACTATAGAAATTTAATTATATTTCTTTAT
>CAJJIV010000014.1 GCA_905187655.1 uncultured Eubacteriales bacterium
TATACCAATTATATAAATGTCCATTCCATTTTGGAAGTTCATACACAACATTTATTAGTTTTTTTAGTCTATCTATACTTGATTCTAATCCCTCAAATCCTAGGTCATAACTTGATATTATTGCTAACATTGAAAGTCCTATATTCGTAGATGATGTTCTTGGAACTACTACTTGCTTTCTGTCTTCTTGATAATTATCTGGAATCATATAATTGTTTTCTGCTGTTAAATAGTCTTTAAAAAATTGCCAAGTTCTTTGTGCAATTTCTTTTAGATATATTTCATCTTCTTTCGCTATTTTTTTCTTGTTATTTTCAGGTACTTTGCTTATTTTATACATGATATAAGGAGTAGTTATCCACAAAATTCCAATAATTGTTAATAACCATCTATCAAAACCCAGTAAAATTGCTAATATTCCGAATATTACATTTATAGCCATCATTTTATAATAATTTTCAAATGTAGTTTTAGATTGTTTTTCTGCATCTTCTGAAGTCATCCATTCTAACAAATGTTTATGAGAAATATTTACCCTATATATTGTTTTACAAATTGCTTTTAATTCTACATATGCCTTATATGGTACACAACCTACTGTTAAAATTGCCCTATATATTGCACCTTTTACACCTGCAATATGTGGTGTAAATGTTCTTTGTTTTTTCTCTCCTTCTTTCCTTGAAAATGCCAGTGTTAAAATTTCTAACACAAATGGATATATAACTATTCCAAGTGAAGTTAATACTAGCCATTGACTTTTTGTACATATTCCCCATGCTAGCAAAACTATTGTTGCTATTTCAAATAAACTTCTTTTTAAATTATCAAATATTTTGTATAAATAAAAAATACTACTAAAAAAATTAGTAGTATTTTTGATAGTTATACTTCAGAAAACTTCTTTAACAAAGATGCATCGCTTAACAATTTCCCTGCGCCAAGGACATCTATTGCAGTTGTGTAATCTTCTACTTTAATATTCATTTCAAGTCTTTTTCGGAAAAATTGTTCAACTCCAGTTATAAGCGATGCCCCACCAAACATATATATACCTTCGTTGTCTATATCTTCAACAAGATTTGGCGGACAAGTGTTTAAAACCGATTTAATTGCATCTACTATTTTTTCGTAGTATTTTTCAATTGCTTCAAATACATCACTCGCCTCTACCACAACAGTCTTTGCAAGTTTAGTTTCAGCATCTAGTCCACACACTTCAGTGTTAGATGTATCGTTTTTATATAAACTACCAATCTCGTTTTTAACGGATTCTGCAACCCCTTTACCTATTTGGATGTTGTATTTTTCTTCTATTTTGCGCTCTATGGCAAGGTCCAAAACTTCCCCACCTATGCCAATATTTACACCGGCAACGATGCTATTCATACTTACTACTGCAACATCTGTTGAGCCTCCACCTATATTAACAAGGCAAACTCCCCTTGGTTCATTGACAGGAAGATTATAACCAAGTGCACCACACAAGCAGGCAGGAACTATTGTTACATCTTGAATGCCAGACATATAACAAACCTTTTCAAATGCTTTACGTTCTACAAGAGTTAAACCAATTGGCACACACAAAACGGCTTTAATAATTGGTCTAATTATTCCAAAATTTATAACCTTCGCCAAATAAGATTTTAGCATTACAACAGCAAGTTCAGTATCTGCAATTCTTCCTTCAAAAATTGGACTTTCAACAAAAGTTGAGTCATCGGTTCTGCCTTGCATTTTTTTAGCTTTGTTACCCACCGCTATTATCTCTCGGCTTTTGCCTGAACCTTTATATGCAACAAGAGAGGGTTCAAACAATACAATTCCTTCGCCCTGTTTAAAAATGGAAGTATGTGAACTGCCAAGTTTAATAGCAATTGAATGTGTCATATTAACCATCTCCTTAATTTTTTTACAAAATTTCTAATCTTTTCTTAAATAATCCTTCAAACTGCTTTCCTATTTTTTTCGCTTCTTCTAGTTCGTAACTTTTATCGGTTTCGCTTTCTGTTTTAAAAATTACCGAATCACCCAATATGTCACAATGAATATCAGTAATGGCATTTGCCATAGACACATCAAAACTCTCGGCAAGATTTAGCATTATACCAAGTTTTTTAACAGCCATTTCATCTTCTTCAGTAAATAGACTTTGATATTTAATCCAAAGTGGCACATCAACACTTTCTCCATGGTGAAGAGATGCTACAAAACTTGCCAAAACTTGTTCTCTATGGGTTAAACCTAAAATCTCTTTATTAAGAATTGCATACTGGCTGTGTTTTGAATGATTAAAGTAATTTACAACATAACCAATGTCGTGCAAACTACCCGCAACCTTAAGCACTTTTAAGTATGCTTTTGGCAATTTGTGAACAACTTTAAGTTCTCTAAAAATAATACTTGCTAAAACCGCTACTTGTTTGCTATGAACCTGCTGTTGCTCTCTTAAATTCATTATAGCACCAGCAACACCAAATTCAAGCATATCTAAAATTGGTTTTTCTTGTGTGGTTACGATTATCTTTTCAAGCAACTTGCCTTCTAGCACCGCATTTTTAGACACAGTTACCTTTTCGGTTCCAAGCAAAGCAAACAATTTTTTTATTATAATTAGGGCAACAGCAAAAACATCCACCCTACCATCTTCAAGACCTTTAAGTTTTTTATTCTCATCTAGACCCATTGCAACAACTTGGTCTATTATGTAATTGGCATTTACTACATCCATTTCATAATTTTGTGTACGATCAAATGGGTATTTCTTATATTTTATGACCATTTTCGCAAGGTCATTAAAATATCTGCCAATGCCAATAAACTTTAATGTCTTTATTTCGTTTACCCATTCAATACGCTTAAATTCGCCATCAATATATTCTTCAATGGCAGATACTCGCTCTTTCTCTTCTGGGTACTCTTCTTTATTAAATAAGCTTAATAAGCTTAATGGTCCAAATGGGAATGAAATCGCATTCACAACCCCACGCCTATTATATTGAACCAACCTTACAAAGTCCAACCCAATTTCGGTGGCAAAAGCCTTATTGGGATCTGTTGTATTAAGTGTTGCTCGGTATATACAATCATTTTGCTCGGCTTCATCCATTGGTTCTAGCTTAAAGCCACATTTTGTATACACTTCATCTATAAAACTATTTAAGTTTCTTGGTCGCATTTCTGGCAAAAAAGTGCCAATCATATAAGTTTTCTCGATGCCATAAACGTTACAAATTTGTTTAAATTGTTTTAGAACGTTTATTGCTGAATCTATTTGTGGACGCTTAAAAAAGTGGTCCTTTTCAAAGTCCTTTCCAAGGTCAATTGGGACATTTCGCTTAACTATTGTATTAAAATAAGCATTTGTTTTTACTTCAGCAATTATTAATTTTGCTACAAAGTTGTTAATTTCAATGAAAGCAATTTTTTCCAAAATTATATCTCCTAGGCAAAAATACTTTCCCCCGATAACAACAACATTATAGCACAATTTTCTTCATTTGTATATAGATTTTTTAATTTTGTTCTTTAAATTTTATCTATGTCTAAAAGAACTCTGTTTATTACATTTTGAGGACACACTTCAATGCACTTATAACATTGGGTGCATTTAGAATTGTCAAACACAATTTCCTTTGTAGAGTTAAATTTAAGTGCGCCAGATGGACAAATTTTTACACATTCTCCGCATTTATTACATCCAACAGAACATATTTTTGCCACATTACGATCTTGCTTATCACTTATGCAATATTTACAAGCCGGCACTATTTCATCAGACGAAGGAATTAACTTTATTAGTTTATCAGGACAAACCTTTGTACACTCCCCACATCCAATGCACATAGATCGATCTATTTCAGCAACACCATTTATATTTTTGTAAATTGCTTGAGTTGGACAAACTTTGGCACAATCCATACATCCAAGACATGCATATTTGCAATCTTTAACACCGTTATATAATTTGTTCATATATGCACAACTCATAACACCGCTATAATTAAAATCTTCTACCGCACGTGTTCCACCTTTGCAAAATACATAAGCAACTTTATTTCCATTGGCATAAGGTCGAATATCTAACATCTCTTTAATTTCAGCTTTCTTATCGGCACTTAGTTCAACACAATCTTGCAGACTTGATTCTCCTGTTTGCAAATTATCTGCATATTTTGCACAAGTGAATCCACACTTGCCACAATCCTTACATTTGCCCGACATCTTTCCAAGGTCCAATTTCCCTTCACTATTTTCACGTTTTCTTAATAATAAGAAAAATATAAAATAGATACCAGACAAAACCGCAACTAAACAAATTAAAAATATTAATAATCTTATTACTTCCATTTGTTTTCTCCTAAATTGTCCATATTAAAAACATTACAAAAACAATTATAAGTGACATTAAGTTCCCTTTTGTCGTTTCTGGCATGGTGGCATACCTGCAATTTTTGCGAATCCCTGCAATTATACACAAAACAAACCATACACCAATTGAATTAAAAAGAATTATTAAAAGCATCTGCCATAATGGAGTTGTTAAACCAGACAATGCAAAGGTAAACAGCATACATGTAGTTGCCAAAATTGGGACAAAATATTTTGTTTGCTTGTAAAACAATGGAAAACATCTTTTTGCAACAAATTCCGCAATCTGCACAAATATCGCTACTGCAACCATAGCTACAACAAACGAAAAATTAATCAGTCCAAAATAGTCTAACAGTCCGCTACAAATATACATTGTAAAACAAGATAACAAACCCACACACATCACCATTACACTATATATGGTTGCATTTCGCATGCTTGAAAACCCAGAGGTAGTTACATCAATTCCCGTTCCGCTTGCCACCAAACAATTGTTAGATATTAAGCACGCCAACAAAACAACAATTAAATTATTGGACATTGTTATCATCCTCCTTTGCAATGGTGTTATTTTGATTGGCATTTTGGTCACTTTCAATAGCTTTTAATTCTTCTTTACTTAAATCATCATTTGATTCTTCTGTTTCATTTTGCCTTTCACTAAATTCTTCGCCTGCGTTTTCAAGCAAAAGTGTATATCGGTCTACCAAGCCCAAAAACGCAACTCTTCTTTCTTTAACACGACGAGCAACTAAGCTATATATTGCAGTATAAACCATTAGCAACAGCAAACCGCCGGCAAAACTATTAAAGAATGGTAATCCAACAAAGTTTCCAATTCGTTTACCCCAAACCGAACCTGAGCCAAGAATTTCCCGAACAAATCCTATTATGACCATACACACACAGTACTCTAATGCCATTTTTATACAAGTAACAAAAGAATCTTTAAAAGTTGGTTTGTCAGTTGTTTCTTCTAACATATATATAATGATAGCCGAGGTAAAAAGCATAGTTAGTAATGGCATTATACCAACATATTCTTCTGCCCAAAATTCAAAAATAATTGAGTCTAGCAAATATTCAACCCCTATTACTAAAAAGATATAGCACGGAATTCTAACTTCTTTTACTAATATTGGTTTAAAAGCATTAACTATTAAGTTACAAAGTAACATCGTTATAATCAATAATAAGCTAAATTTTAAAGCGACCTCCAATCCAGTGCAGATTGTAAGCACCGGGAAGAGACCAACGCCATAGAACACAACAGGATTAAAAATGTTTTCACTATACCTTTTCATCTGTCTGCACCTCTACTACATCAAATTTAAAATCTTCATAACGGCTATAATATGTAGAATTTTTATTAAACATTAAATCGGTCACAAGCAAAAGTGTGACACAAAAAAGCGCAAAAAACATAACACAAAGAAAGGCTTTACCAAACTTATTTAACGTTTTCATGTTTCTTCTCCCCTGCAAATTTTGGAGCATAATATCCTTTTACTGCTCCAAAAACAAGCCCACCGATTAAAGTCGCATAATATGCGCCAAGTTCGTAATTTTTGCTAAACTTCCAAATAAGTACGGTAACAAAACCTGTTAAAAACGCATATAAGATTCTGCCCAATACGGTATCTGGTGAACTTGCATAATCGGTCAGACAATAAAAAGCACAAAAAACCGCACCACCGCTAAGCAAATAATATGGTGCAAATTTAAACCCCATAAATATGCCACTAAATAAAAAGACCGAAATTAGATAAACTAATGGAATTTTATAATCTATTACTTTTAACACGCAAAGTGCAATTCCACCAATTAGCAAACATAAAATTGCACTTTCACCAAGTCCACCTGTGCCAATACCTAAAAACGTTTTTAAAAAACCCCCTTCTGGCAGATTTCCGTTCAACAATCCCATTAGCACTGTTTCGTTTGTTAGTTCTTTAGTGGATATCGAAATATATTTAGAACAAGCATTAGCAAAAACTATGAATGTTAAAACTTTTGCAACAGCAACTTCACTTACAAAATTTTTACCAACTCCGCCAACACAAAATTTTATGAAAACTACGGAAACAATACACCCCAAAATTGGGTAATAAACCGGAATGCCAGCCGGCATTGACATTGCTATAAGCACTCCAACTAAAATCGATGAAAAATCGTTAAAAGTAAATTTATGATTCTTTATAGAGTTTAACAAGATATCTAGACCAGTTGTTAATGGCACACAAACAAAATAAATAAAAAGTGAATTTATTCCATTTATAATCACACCAAAGACAATGGCAGGAATTAAAGAAATTAACATTGTCAAATAAAGTCGTTTAGAACTATTATTTTTCTGTTTTATATGAGGTGAATAACTTACCCAGTTATTATTTGCCATTGCTAAACCCCCTTATCTTTTATGTTTTCTTTTGCAAAAACAATTCTTTGAACCAAATTGCGTTTTGCTGGGCACACAAAGCCACAACATCCACATTTGGTGCAAAACTCCGCACCATATTTTTTTGCCATTGCATAATCTTCCCTTTCAGCATACTCTTCTATGCGATATGGCATAAGATTTCTTGGGCATATATCTACACACTTTCCA
Source organism: uncultured Eubacteriales bacterium (assembly GCA_905187655.1). Lineage (GTDB taxonomy): Bacteria > Bacillota > Clostridia > Christensenellales > UBA1242 > UMGS1908. The sequence goes on from CAJJIV010000014.1 coordinate 6,983, forward strand.
CACCCTATGCAAGCAGTTTCTTTATCGGTGGAAAGTACAGTCCCATTTAAGAACATTAATGCTTTAAGTGTTTTTGTTACAGATACATTTAACCCTGCGACCGATACACCTCGCATTGGTCCACCGGCAATTACTTTTAACACATTTCGTTCTCCACTGCTACGTGTGCGATTCATAATATCTTCAAAGGTGGTGCCAACTCTTGTCCAAACGCATTGTATTTCATTTCCGTTTAGCCCGGTACCTACAACTGTTAAAAGTTTGTCCACATCTCCGCTTCCTTTGGCGACAGCATTGTTAACCGCATAACAGGTGGCTATATCTACTATAATCATGCCAAAATCTTTAGGAGAACCTTTTATAGACATCTCTTTTTTTGTTAAAGCTTTAACTAGTTCAATTTCATCACCAACAGGATACCTGTCTGGAACAATATAAACATCAAAAAGCAAGTCGCCTTCTGCTTCTTTAAGTTTATCAATAAAGCCTTGAAATTTTGCAAACATAGATTTTGTAATTACAAAACTAATGGTATTTACCTTAATACTTTTTGCAATATATGCCGCACCATCAATAATCTCTTCAGCATTTTCTCTTGCCAAAACTATATTGTTAATTAAAAATGGCTCATCGGTGCAAGCATTTACAACCAAACTGCTTACATGGTCTTCTTCATTCAATTTCAATTTTTCTTGAAGAGGCTTGCCATCGTAGTCAACAATTCCCAACTCTTCAATTCTTTTTAAAATCGCATCTTTGGTTGCTGTTTCATACTCTATTGGTGGCAAAGTAATTTGATCATCGTTAGGATCAACATTAATTAAAATATGGTCACACATTCCACCGTAACATGATGGTCGTTTTTCAATACGATTAACATTCCCACATACTGGTGATACAATTGTACTGACTCCTGATTTTGCCAAAATAGTACCAACTTTCACCTTTTCATTTAAGCCCACCATAATTACTGGTGCTGGTCCTTTGCATTGCTTAAGCGGAACAACTGCCATATGAGGAAGTGGCAATTTTATAACTTCACTATTTTCTACATATGCAGTAATTTTGGGCAAGGCAATACCCTTACCATAAGAGAAAGCTTTAAATCTCATTTTCTCCTCCGCCATAAAAGTTTAATTATTTATAATATAGCAAATTTTTTTATATATGTCTAACAAATTTGGTTATATTTACCAAACTTAAAATGTTTCTATAACTCCTTTTTTGCTATATAACCACTCTGCTTTTTATCTTTTATCATATTGATTATTCCAATGATTAACTGCAACAAACCAAGTGCAATTAAAAAGGTTCCAAAGCAAATAGATAAAAATTTATTTTTGACTTTTATTGCTAACAATGAAGAAAGCACCGATAGTCCAATTGCAACTATTACAATAAGCCAGCTTTTCTTGTAATTAATTAATTTGTTCTTTGTATAAATTATACAGCAAATTAGTGCACAAGGCACAAAAACCAATAAATTTAAACCCTGTGCAACGTTTTGTTCAACTTTCATAATTATTGTCAAAATTGGAATTAAAAGAGTTCCTCCGCCCATTCCCATTCCTGCCAAGGCACCAGAAAGTATTGACAATAGTAAATACCAAATAAAATTCATCGCAAAGCCCCCACAAGTATCCAAACGCCGGAAAAAATCATAACACCATAGAATATTAAACCAATAATTGTATTATTTAATTTTTTGAGCGCAAATGTACCAATTACACCGCCTATGGCTGTGCCAATTGCAACTGGCAAAAGTATTTTATAATCGACAATACCCTTTAATAAATATGTGATACCACTAACTAGACAAATAGGCATAATAACAAAAACTGCGGTTGCATGTGCCGTTTTATTTGTCATTTTAAACAGCCAACACAACAGTGGCACCAAAACCATACCACCACCAGCACCCATAAACCCATTTATTCCACCGACTAAAAGACCAGTGATGATTGAAAAAAGTATAAACTTAAATATTTTCATACTATTAGTATCTAAAAAAATTCATAAAAAAATAACAAGGCAACCTTGTTATTTTAATTATTTTATATATTAAAAATTTTAAACTGATATTTTTAATACCTTCATTTTAATTGAGCCAGCAGGTGCTTCTACATTGACAACATCGCCAACTTTTTTGCCCATTAAAGATTTCCCAATAGGAGACTCATTGCTAATAAGCCCCTTACTTGGATTGCTTTCAAGTGAACCAACAATTGAATATTCAACTTCTTCATCAAATTCCATATCATATAATTTAACGGTAGTTCCTACACCAACTTTATCGCTTTTAACATCTTTAACATCAACAATTTTAGCTTGTCTTAGTGTTTCTTCAATTTTTTCTATTTCAGCTTCAAGTTTGCGTTGTTCATCTCGTGCAGCATCGTATTCTGAATTCTCGCTTAAATCCCCAAATTCTCTGGCAGCCTTAAGCTTTTCAACAACTTCTTGCCTGCGTTCACTTTTAAGATAATCTAAGTATTTTTCTTTTTCTTCTCTTCCTTCTTTTGTCAAAAAAATATCTGCCATTATTTTCGCCTCCAGCCTTTTTATTTTTATGAGTGCATATTATAAGATTAAGAAACCTAAAAGTCAAGTCCAAAATAATTATTTTTGTTAAAATTTCAATTGATAAAACCTTAAACTAGTGCTAAAATATTTGTATTATTTGTTTTGGGAAAGTGTTCTATGATAAAAATTTGGGCAAAAGTTATTGTAAATCATAAAATCAAAAAAGACCTTTTATATGAAACCATTGAAAATTATTCTCGAGAATCCTTTTTTGATCACCTTGCTGAAATGTGCCATCAGTTAGATATTCCAACTCCGGTGCTAATTGATGCACACTTTTATAATTATGAAAATTTTAACAACATAAAATTTCTACCACGTGACTTTGTGGAACAAGTTAATTTTGACCAGCTTATACTGGAAAATGCACTAACTTAATTAATATAAGGAAGCAACCATTTGCTTCCTTTTGTTATTCATTATATGTAATAAAATAAAAAGTATTCACAATTTTTAAGTTTAATTATTTATTACCCTTACGATTTACCTGCAAATAGCCATCTATTATATAGCTATCACTTCTGTCTATATCTTTCTTTTGTGTTAAATCTATTTTATTAAATTTTAAGTCATCAAATATAATACTAATTTTGTCATAGACTTCGCCTTCTGGACATACCAAAACAATTGTAACATTGTTTAATAATCCTTCTGTTATGTAATAAGCCAACTTACCCATAATATCGGCAAACAACGAACTATTTGGCAAATTTAGTAATCGCTCTAGATATGCTAGGTCATCAACAACTACAATTTCAGCAGTTGGTCCGCTATTCAACTTTACCAGTCTATCTATAAAGAGTCTTATTTTTTTAATAATAGTTTCATTATCACTACCCGCGAAATTTACATACCAACCATTTGTTAACTGACTTATATATTTTTCTCTGCCATTTGGGTCAAATTCCCCAACTGCACTTAAAGAAGAATTTGGTACTTCGTACAAGTTTTTTAAAAGTTCATCAGTTAAATCCACCGTGTCCGATGCTTGGCAGACTATTTTGATTTTGTCACCTATATTTAATTCGGAAGTTTTTGTGTAATCTAATAACCTTTGTCCAAGACTCCGTTCGGTTTTCTCTTTGCATTCTTCAGAAAATCCTACATAATCATACAAAAGTCCATAAAAACGCTTTCCGTTAAGACATACTATTTTTTTCTCGCCATCTTCCTCTGAAATTTCGACATAATCTCCATCGGTAAGATTGTTATCTAAAACAAATTCCAATGGTAGTTCTATTTTCTCACGTTCAATAAAATAACCCTTTTGAACAAGATAGTACTTATTATTGTCGCTAAAAAATATTCCAGAAATAATTTTCTCAGCATGAGGTTTAGATTTACTTCTAAATTCCAGGATAGTTTTAACCGGCTCTTCTTCATCATGTAAATTATAATCAATTGCCAATCTGTTTATTTCATCTAGCTTTAATAATCCAGAAACATTTTTTGACCTTGCTGTTAACTCTGGGCTTTTAAGAACTTCGTTGACAATAAAATCATAAAGAACCTGTTTATCTTCGGTAGTAGGTGCCTCTACTCCAAGTGCACGAGCCAAGACTCTTAGTTCCTGTATGGAACATTTTGAAACATTATCAACATTTTCAAGATAAATTTTTTCAAACATTTTTATCTCCTCTAAACATTTCCAAAGTTTACAATACTATTTTAGCAAATAATTTTCATTATGTAAAGTCCCAATAAAAAAATAAAGCCCTACTTGCGTTGTAGGGCTTACCCATTTATACATATTTTTGAAAAATTAAAGAACGCTAACTTTTTTACGATCTTTTCCAAGTCTTTCAAATTTAACAACACCAGTTGTTTTTGCATATAGGGTGTCATCATCGCCGATTCCTACATTGGTTCCAGGGTGAACCTTTGTTCCTCTTTGACGAACGATTATGCTACCTGCTGATATGGTTTGACCATCGGCAACTTTTACACCAAGTCTTTGAGCGTTACTATCTCTTCCATTCTTAGTGGATCCGCCACCTTTTTTATGTGCAAATAACTGAATATTCATAAACATCATAAATTTTTTACCTCCAATTCTATAAAATCTGAAAAGCCTTCGTTTAAGTCAGAAACACCAAGAAGCATAGTGTTTAAAATGACATCGACATCGTGCCTACAACTGCTAGAAAGTCCATCTGGAATGATAATTAAAAGGTAGCCTCTTTCATCATCTCTTTCGGTTTTGGCGTTAACTCCCGCAATCAAAAGAACTCCCATTAAGGCTGTCTGAACAATGCTTGACAATGCCGAGCAAACAATGTCTTCTCCTTTTTCGCCATAATTTGTGTGTCCGTCACAAACTACTTTGCAAATGCTGTTTCCTTTCTTCTCGATAGTTACTTTTGTCATATTCTTAACCAATAGATACAACTTTTAGTTTAGAATATGGTTGACGATGACCTTGTTTAACATGTTCGTTTTTCTTGGCCTTGTATTTGTAAACTACAACTTTATCGTCTTTACCATTTTCAAGAACCTCGGCTACAACTTTGATGTTTTTAACGTCAGCACCCGTCTTCACATTTCCTTGGTCATCAACAAAAAGCAAACACTTTAGGTCTACCTTAGCGCCAACAGCCTCGTTAACTCTTTCGGTTTTAAAATACTTACCTACTTCTGCTTTGTGTTGTTTACCACCTGCTTCAACAATTGCGTACATAATTCGTTTTACCTCCTCTTACCAGTCTCACCGTTAAGGTGACAACTTGCTTTTGCATATTAAATCGTTACTTAAGGCAATTGGCGATATATCTTTACAGATTATATCATGACCTTTGGGCAAAAATTAAATTGCAAAATAACTTGTTCTTAGTTTAACCTTTTCCGTGTGGCTCGAGTAAAAGTTTATCATACAAACATCGTTTTGTCAATCACTTTGACTTTATAAACTAACTACATAAGTTTGCTTTTTACTTCTAAAATTGACAAAGAATAATCTTCAACAGACAATAAATCTAATTTGCTTTCAGAAAATGTAAAAATTGGTTTAAAATTTTTTTCAACAACTATAAACTCGTAATATTTTTGTTCCCTTAATTTTCTGAAAATTTTGTAAATTTTCATATCTATTGGAACAACCAACTCAATTTTTTCTATGCCATATTTTAGTTCTTCACTTCTTTTTTCTATCGAAGAAAATCTTAAATAATTCAACTTGGGTCTACTTAAACTAGAGATATACATCATAATTGCAATAATCCCAAAAGTTATGTTAAATGACACAAAAATTGATCCAACAAATAAGCAAAATAGTAAGACTGCAAAAATTTTAGTCGCTATTGTTGCCTTTTTAACTGCTGTTTCTCTTTGCATCTTTAGTGAAAGTTTGGCAACTAAAAGTCTGCCACCATCTAACGGGTAAAGTGGCAAAAAATTAAAAATTCCACATACTAAACTGCTAATCATAAGCTCATATGTCTGATTATAAAAAGTTGGTATAACCCACCACGATGCAACTAAACATATTGAAAGAATAAAGCTAAATAATGGCCCGCCAATGCAAATAATAATTTCATCACGATATCTTATTTTATCTAGCGCCCCAGAAAGTTCTGCGCCATATGGCATTAAAACAATCCTTAATTGATTATATCCGCAATGTCGTGCAAACAAATAATGCCCAAATTCATGAAATAAAGCGCTAATAAAATAACAAAAAAATATGAAAAATTTATGAATAATGATAAAATAAACACCAAGCAAAATGAAAAACGGGTGCAGGACAATTGGAAGATTAAAATAAAACTGTTTAAATGTCTTTAATTTTTGTTTAAACATTTAGTAGCTTCCTTATTGTAGATAATGCGACCTTCCTATCTTTGTTGTAAACTTTTAAATACAATTTATTTCCAGACAAGCTTCCTATTATATCACCACAATCCAAGACCGAATGTCCATCTATATTTACAATTTCAAAACCAAGCATATATACACTGAAATTTGAAATTTTAAACCAACAGCCATTCATTCCATAATTTGAATATTTTAACAATTTTACCTTAACTGGACATTTTACAAAAGATTTTTCATAAGTTCTTGCAACTATAAAGTCTTTTTCTTCATAAAGTTCCAAAATATTAACAGGAAAGCAAAATCCAACTTTACTACCATTAAGACTTTTAATATTGTCAGCAAAAAATTGATCATCAGCATAAGTTGATGAACCATTATATATGGGTTTAATTTCAAAAAGTTTAAAACTAATACCCATAAGGACAATCACCAGAATATTTACACAAACTTTTGTGTATACATAGTTCATACTAAATTTTACAATTTTTAGTAAACAAATATTACAAATTGGTGATAAATGAATAAAACTTATTAGTAACAGCCTGAATTATAATCAAACTTTTACCCTGTTCGTTTTGCACTACTTTAAAATTTATTTTTTCAATATTCATATAATTCGACAGCAATTGAGTTATCTCAGATTTAAGTACATTTGTTAATCGCTCAGGATTTAAATTTTTGTCACTTAATAAAACATTTTTTAATCGTTCATACTCACTTTTTACTATATTTGACATTTTCTACTCCTTTAGGCTCGCTTTTTAATATTTCTCCTTATTAAACCAATTATCCCTTTATACTTAGAAAGATAATCAAATTTATCATATTTATGATTTACAATGTTTTTGCACAAAATGCCAAAAGCGACTTCTACATCACGATCTTTAAAAGAAGCAAACTTGGTTAAAAAAGAGTTATAAATTGACAGCTCATCACTTTCAGGTATTATTCCAATAACGCGCTCTTTAACCAGCCTTTCAATATCATTTGCACTAAGCATTTCTTTCCTTGCAACTAAATCACCCCTAATTCTATTAATAATTATGGAACAATTAATATTTTTTTTGCTAAGCAAAATTCCAACCACTTTATCAGCATCTCGCACAGATGAAATATTCGGTGTAATAACTACAAAGGCTTCTTCCGCTGGGCAAAGCGATAATTCAAACCCACTTCCTATTCCAGCAGGGCAGTCTATTAGCACAAAATCAAACATATCTTTAATTCCGGTAACAATATTATAAAAAATTTCTTTAGTTACACATGAATTAGAAATTGATTTAGAACACGGTAATACAAACAGATTTGACAAAAAATCGTCTTGAATAAGAGCCTGGATTGGTCGGCATTTTTTTGTCGCAACATCAATTAAGTCATATACAACTTTATTTTCAACACCCAGAACAACATCTAAATTGTTTAAACCAATATCGCCATCAATTAAGCAAACTTTTTTACCACAAGTTGCAAGCATGATTCCAAGGTTGGCAGTAATTGTCGTTTTACCCACTCCGCCTTTACCACTGGTAATTAAAATAACTCTGCCCATTATTTTACTCCTAAAAAAAATTGATTGACTATATTATCAATCAATTTTTTATACTATGGGTTATATTAATTTGTTAATTTATGGCTGTTTTTGGATTTATTTAATTTTATAATCTCTCTTACTACTCCAAGCCAAGTGCGTTTTCGTTTTGCTTTTTTTGCATTAATATTTCTATTATAACTAGCATCTATGATGATTAAATCAATTTCTTCACCGACTGATAAAATTTGATGTGGTGCATCATCAATCATAACTGCTATATTATGTTCTTTGCAAAAGTTAACTTTTGAACCCGTTGTGGAATTAAGAGAATCATAAATTAAATTGTTCTTTTTTAGCCAATTTTGAGTTTCTACAATTTCTTGTTCAGGTGGAATTTTAGAATCTTCACCGTGACCGCCTCTTGCTGTAATTAAAAAAATAGTATGACCCAATTTCTTTAACCTTCGTAAAAACCATCTACTTGCAAATCTAACTTTTGCATTTTGCAAGTATTGAAGATACAATGCCTTCCACATTTTATCTTCCTCTTCCTTTGTTATATCATACGTTTCACTTATCCAGTATCCTTTCTTATTACATTTTTTGCGAAAAAATTTCTTACAGTCTGAATACAAAAATTTGCAATAATCGGTAAGTACACCGTCAATATCTACGCCTATATTCATATTTTTTCATCCCTTTATTTGTACTTTTTAAAGACTTTATATCATTGCCATGATAATAAAACCCATTTGCTTTTGTCAAAAATTTTATATGTCTTAATTATAATTTCAAGGCCAATACAGAAGCATATTATTAGCCCTAGTGTTTTATCAATATGCCATTTATCAGTCAAAAACGGTTA
>CAJJIV010000015.1 GCA_905187655.1 uncultured Eubacteriales bacterium
TATATGATGAATTATCATACTGATGTTTTTTAAAACCATCTACTGCTTCGGCAGGAGCACCAAAAATTTGCGTTTCACGCGTTTTTACTTCTACAAAAGTTAAAACATCTTCATCTTGAAGATATTTAGACATTTTAACGTAGTCTTCAGTTTTCTTCCTTGCTCTTTTTGTTTCAATCGCAATTATATCAATTTCCCCACCTTTGCACTTATAGTTTGTCGTTAGTATTTTATACCCATTCTTCTTTAAATATATAACAGCAAGTTTCTCACCAAATTTTCCATACTCATTGTGCTTAGCCATTATATTCTTCCTTTACAAAATGTTTAATAAATGTTTTTCGGTGCAATTCACAAGGCCCATATTTTTTTATTGCCTCAATGTGTTCTTTTGTCCCATACCCTTTATGCTTGGCAAAATTATATCCGGGATATTTATCAGCAATTTGTGTCATTAAGTTATCTCGATAAACTTTTGCAACAATGCTTGCACAAGCTATTGAATAGCTTTTCATATCTCCCTTAATAATTGATTCCTGCTTTATTGTCGGCGCTAGGTCACTTAAAGATACCGCATCTATTAACACAACATCTGGCTTTACACTTAAACCATTGACTGCTTTAACCATTCCCATTTTGGTTGCATTTAAAATATTTATTTTATCTATTGTTTTAGGATCAATTTCAACTATACTAAAGCTAAGTGCTAATTCTCTTATTTTTTTATCTAAGATTATTCTTTTCTTTTCGCTTAACTTTTTACTATCATTAACTCCATCAATAATATTATCAAGTGGCATTATAACACTAGCACACACAACTGGACCCGCAAGTGGTCCTCGGCCAACTTCATCCATACCAGCAATAAATTTCGCCCCTAAGTTAAGCCACCGATTTTCATATTCAAGCATATTTATTTTATCTTTCATTTGTTGTATAATCCTTTGGAGATTCTAAACTAATCTTCCCAATTCTTCCTTTTCTAAAATCATCAATTATAGCACTGCTTGTTCGTTCTAGGTCAACTTCTCCACCTTTTACTACATATCCTCTAATCTTGCCTATCTCCGTTAAAATTTGAGATGCATTTTTTTCACAGTTTAACTTGTACCTGTTTTCTAATTGCTGTGGCGCAATTAAAATTAACTTTTTAACTAACTCTTCAGCCAATTCGCAAATTGATAAAACGTTATCATTAATGGAACCAATAAATGCCAAATTTTTTGCCACTTTGGGGTCTGAAATTTTCGGAGCAAGTGTTCCTGCATTATCCATCAATTCTATACCATTTTTTATTTTTATCCAAGAAGAGGACCTTGTTATACCGGCTAAATTGCCCGTTTTTGACAGGTAAGCCCCTCCTAGAGTGTTTAATAGGGTTGACTTTCCGGTGTTAGGAACCCCCACAATTGCAATTCTAATTTTACCCAAAACGCCCCTGCTTTTTTGCTTTTCTTGTTTGGTGTTTGTCGCCTTATTTATTGCTTTAAATATCACATTCTTACAAGAACTTTTAGTAGCATCAATAATTTCACAAATCTTTCCCTTTCCTTCAAAGAATTTCTTCCACTCTTTGTTTATTTCAGGATTTGCCATATCACACTTGTTTAACACATAAATTATCTCTTTACCAGATATAATATTTTCAAGGGACCTATTAATGCAAGAATATGGAGCTCTTGCATCTAGTACGCAAATAACTGCATCAATAATTTTTAGCGAACTTTCAAGTTCTCTAAAACTCTTTTGCATATGCCCTGGAAACCAGTTAATACTTAATTTGCTATCACTCATTTTCTCTCTTCCTAATTTACTTTAATAAGTCTGGTCGTCGTTTTTCGGTAATTTCTTGACTTTTTTCCGCTCTCCATTTTTCTATTGCTCCATGATTGCCAGTTAATAATACATCTGGAACAAAGTGTCCTTCAAATTCCCTTGGATGCGTATATTGCGGATATTCCAATTTACCACTTGCAAAGCTTTCTTCTTTTAAGCTTTCTTTATTGCCAATTACACCATCTATATACCTACTAACAGCATCTACAAGAGCCATTGCAGGAATTTCTCCACCAGTAACTACAAAATCTCCAAGCGATACTTCTTCATCTATATAGTTATCAATTACTCGTTGGTCAACACCCTCGTAGTGGCCACATAAAATGATAAGATGGTCCAATCTTGAAAATTCTTCAATTAATTTTTGGTCAATTTTTCTTCCCCTTGGAGACATATATATTTTTTTTGCACTCTTATAGTTGGGTATGCTTTTAATTGAATCACAAATTGGTTGTGGTGTCATAACTAGCCCTGCACCACCACCAAAAGGATAGTCATCACATTTTTTGTGCTTATCTTTCGAATAATCTCTGATATTTATTATATTAATTTCCAAAATATTATTGGAAACTGCTCTCTGTATTAAACTTGTTTTAAGTGGCATAAACATCTCAGGGAAAAGTGATAATATGTCTATTTTCATTCTACAATTACCTGTTCCATTATTTTTGAATTTACAATTAATTTTTTTTCTTTTAAATCTACATTTGTAACTAGCCCATCTATGCAAGGAAATAAAACCTCTTTTTTCCCATTGTTTATATAATACACATCTTTACTTCCAAAATTTTGAATATCTTCTACCACTCCGTATATTTTGCCCAGCTCATCTTCTACCGTGAGCCCAATTATATCATCCATAAAATAATCACCATCTTTTAAGGTTTTAGTTGCAATCTCACGGTTTATAAGCAGATGCTTACCACGAAGCAATTCTGCATCATTTCTTTGTTGAATTTCATTAAAGCAAATGTAAATAAATCCTTCTCTGAAAGATAAAGACTTGAGAGTATAGGTTTTGTTATTAATAACAAAATCTTTTACATTAGCAATTATATTTAAATCATCTAAAAGTGGTTTAACTTTTAATTCACCTTTTATGCCTTGAGGCTTTAGTATTTCTCCAATTGATATATATGACATAATCTGATCTCCGCAAATCATTATAATACATAACTAAACTTATTTCAAATAAAAAAATAAAAAGAAGAATAATTAATCCTTCTTTTTATTTGTCATTGATTTTAATAACACAATATTTGTTTTTTGCTTTCGCAACTGACCTAATTAAAGTTCTAATAGAATTCGCAATTCTTCCATTTTTCCCTATAACTTTTCCTATGTCACTTGAATCCACTGTCACAAAATAAGTTGTGCATTTCCCATCATCTCTAGACTCGATTTTTACCAAATCTGGCTTTTCCACTAATTCTTTAACTATAAACTCCAACAATTCTTTCATAAAAGTCTTCCACCTTTAATTACTTTGTTGTTTTTTTTGTAGACTTAGCGGTCTTTTTACTTGCATTTGTTTTTTCAATGCCATTTTTCTTCAAAATTGCTTTAACAGTTTCAGTTGGTTCTGCGCCATTGTTAAGCCACTTTTGAGCCTTTTCAGCATTAATAACTACATCGCCATTTTCAACAAGTGGGTTATAAGTGCCAATTTGGTCAACGTATTCACCCGATCTTGACTTTCTTGAATCTGATACTACAATTCTGTAGAAAGGAGTTTTTTTATCTCCAAGTCTTGTAAGTCTTATTTTAACTGCCATTTTAATTTTCCTCCGTTTTTGTACTTTATATTAAAAACTTTCGTTTTAAATATCTACTTAAAAATTATATTTTGCACCAAATTTGCTAAGAAGCTTATTCATTTTCCCGTTATTCATATTCTTCATTAGCTGTTTGGTTTGTTCATATTGTTTTAATAACATATTTACATCTTGAATAGATGTTGCACTACCTTCTGCAATACGCTTTTTTCTTGAACCTTTAATAATGTCAGGGTTTTCTCTTTCTTGTGGGGTCATCGACTGAATTATCGCTTTAAATTTTCCAATCTTTTTTTCGTCTATTTGTTGACCATTAAGCTTTGCTCCAAGCCCCGGGATCATTCCAACCAAATCTGTTAAGTTACCCATTTTTTGAACTTGTTCAAATTGAACCAAAAAGTCGGTTAAAGTAAATGAATTTTTACGCATCTTCTCTTCTAGTTCTTTCATTTGCTTTTCATCTACCGTTTGTTCCACCTTTTCAATTAAAGATAAAACATCGCCCATTCCAAGAATTCTAGAAGCCATTCGATCTGGATAAAACTGTTCTAAATCAGAAACTTTTTCTCCTACTCCACAAAATTTAATAGGTTTACCAGTAACAGCCTTTATGCTGAGTGCTGCACCACCACGAGTATCACCATCTAATTTTGTTAAGATAACACCCGTTATATCTAGTTTACTATTAAATTCCGATGCAAGATCTGCAGATTGTTGACCAGTCATTGCATCTACGGTAAGCAATATTTCTGTTGGATTAACTGCCTTTTTAATCTCAACCAACTCATTCATAAGCATTTCATCTATTTGAAGTCTACCAGCGGTATCAATTATAACAACATCTAACCCATTCTTTTTAGCATAAACAACACTATTTAGAGCAATTTTAACTGGGTTAATCTGACCTTCTTCAAAGAAATCTACACCAGCATTTTTGCTAACAACTTTTAGTTGATTAATAGCTGCAGGACGATATATATCACAAGCAACTAATAGTGGTTTTTTGCCTTGTTTTTTTAAATAAAGACCCAATTTGCCACACATAGAAGTTTTGCCAGCACCCTGTAAACCACACATTAATATTATTGTTGGTGGAGCTGAACTTATTGCAAGCTTAGAATTTTGACCGCCCATTAATTCAGTGAGTTCATCTCTAACAATTTTTATTACTTGTTGCGCTGGCGACAAACTTTCTAAAATCTTTTCACCAACCGCTTTTTCAGTAACTCTATTGATGAAATCTTTGGCAACCTTATAATTAACATCAGCCTCAAGCAGTGCCACTCTTATTTCTCTCATCGCATTTTTTATTTCAAGCTCAGTCAACCTACCACGTTTGGTAAGTTTTGAAAATATATGATTAAGTTTTTCATTTAAACTTGAAAAAATTGCCACGATTATTAGATTCCTTTTACTTGTTCAATAAGTTTTTGCTTATCTTCTTCAGTAATATTTAGTGTTTTTATAAATTTTATAACATCATTTTTGTTTGTAACTTTGTTAAGAAGAGATTCATATGCTTCTAATTGTTTAACAGACTTTTGAATACAATCAAAAACCGCTTGTCTTGTCATATTAAATTCAGTCGCAATTTCTGTTATAGACAAGTCATATAAACAGTAGTTCTCTGTTATCCGCTGTTGTTTTTCAGTTAAAAGTACTCCATACTCATCTATTAATTCATTTAAATGAACCTTATTAATTAATTCCATAAAAACACTACCTGTAAAGTTGTTTCACTTTACAGGTAGTATTATACACATACTAAACAAATTTGTCAACATTAAAATTAAAAATTATAAAATACTATCAACAAATTCCTTTGCATTAAATTCCAACAAATCATCTATGCCCTCACCAACGCCAATATATCTTATTGGAATTCTATAATTTTCTTCAAGTCCAATTAAAAATCCTGCTTTACTTGTTCCATCTAGTTTTGTTACAACAATATCGGTTATGCCAACAGCTTCATTAAACGCATCAAGTTGATTAAAGGCATTTTGTCCTGTTGTTCCATCAATAACCAAGAACTTTCGGTATTGTGCTTCTGAGTATTCCCGCTCCACTATTCTATTTATTTTCTTTAATTCTTCAATAAGATTACTTTTATTGTGTAATCTTCCTGCTGTATCAATAATTACAACATCTGCATTTTTTGCCTTTGCTGATTTTATTGTGTCAAAAACAACTGCACCAGCATCTGTACCCTCTTCACTTCGTACTATCCTTACCTTTGCTCTATCAGCCCATACTGATAACTGATCACTTGCGGCAGCTCTAAAAGTGTCTGCTGCCGAAATGATAACTTGTTTTTTCTTGTCTGTGAACATATTTGCTAGTTTACCAATTGTTGTTGTTTTCCCAACCCCATTGACACCGACAACCATTATGCAAAGTGGATATGAGAATTCTTCTGCTTGGCCCAATTGCAATTTTTCAACCAAAATTTCCTTTAATATTTGCTTTGCAACTTCAGGTTTTTTAGTTAACCTTTCTTTTGCCCTTTGTCGCATTTCTTGAATTATTGAATCAACAGTAGTCGGATCTATGTCGCTTGAAATTAAAACAAATTCCAACTCTTCAAAAAAATCTTCATCAAGTTCATTTTTGGAAAAAATATATTTTAACTTTTCACTAAATGCTGTTTTTGTCTTTTTTAAACCATTTATTAATTTACTAAAAAAACCCATAATTCATTCCTTTAATTAGCCTTTGATGTATGTTTTATAGCATCCGACAACTGTACAGAAACTACTTTTGAAACACCACGTTCTTCCATCGTTACACCATAAAGAGTATCTGCAAGTTCCATAGTTGGTTTACGGTGTGTAATTACAATAAACTGTGTATAACTTGAAAATCTTTTTAAATATTTTGCAAATCTTTCTACATTCGCATCATCCAAAGCCGCTTCAATTTCATCTAGTACACAGAATGGCATTGGCCTTAACTTTAAAATTGCAAACAAAATTGCAATTGCTGTTAGAGCACGCTCACCACCACTAAGTAAAGTTATATTTTGCAATTTTTTACCAGTTGGTTCAGCCGCTATTTCTATACCGCACTCTAAGCAATTATCTGGGTCAGTTAATTTAAGTTCTGCCCTACCACCACCAAATAATTCCTTAAATACACCTTGGAAGTTGCTATTAATTTTATTGAATTCAACCTTAAACCTGCCCTCCATTTCACTAGTTAAGCCATCAATAATTTTGGTTAAATCTTGTTCGGCATTAACAAGGTCGTCACGCTGTGCGTTAAGGTCTTTAAATCTCTCGCTCACTTCGTTTAATGATTCTATCGCGTTTACGTTTACATTTCCTAATGAAGATATTTGCTTCTTTAATTTTGTACTTTCTTGTAAACCTTCTTCAATATTATGATTTTCTACCTTATATTGAAGAGATGTTGTATACGTTAAGCCATATTCTTCCCAAATTCTTTCTTGCATTACCTCTATATCAGAATCAATTTTTATAAGCGAACTTTCTTCTTTAAACTTTCGATCATTTGCACGTTGTATCTCATTACTTAATATTAACTTTTGTTCAGCTAAAATAGATAGCCTGTTAGACAAATCTTTTTTAATTGTATCAAAACTTGCAAGTTTATCTCTTACTCCTTGCAATTTTTCTACATTATCTTGGTAGGCCTTTTTATCTACTACGCTAGCAAATTGATTTTCGTTAACACCAAGTTCTTTTAAGCACTGTTGCATTTCTATTCTTGCTTGTTTTATTGTATTATTAACAGAATCAATCTCATCATTAATCCTTAATATTTCAGCATCAATTGAAACAAGTTCACTTTCTGCAGACGCCCTATTAACTTTTAATTCGGTCAAGCTTTCAGTAATACTATCCTTCTTTTGTTTTAACAAGTATAATTCAGGGTTTTTAGTAGCACCTTCCTGAACCTTACCACTGTCTAAATCATTTTGATATTTTTCAAAAGCCATTAGCCTTTCGTTTAACGAACTTTTGCTTTCTTTTATTTGTTTAATATTCTCATTGCACTTTTCTTCTTCTGCTTTAAGTGATGCTAACAACTCGTTAAATTTAATTACTGATTCGTTTTCTTTTGCAATTTCAAGTTCAATATTGTGTAATTCGACATCAAATGATTCTAGCTTTTTATCAAAATTTTCTTGCTGTTGTTTAATTTGTTCTAATTCTTTCTCTTTTTGTTCCTTTAATTTAGTTAGTTCAACTACTTGCCTTTCAGCATCAGCAATTTCTCGTTCTCTTCCAATTAAAGATACTGCAATAACCTTTTTGCTACCACCGGACATTGTTCCGCTTGGACTAATAACATCTCCTTCGAGCGTAACTATTTTAAATGTATACTTAGTTGCCTTCGCAAGCATAACAGCAACATCCATGTCTTCAACAATAACGGTAGCGCCAAGAAGAGAACTAAATACATTTGAATATTCTTTATCAAACAAAATTAATTCATCGGCTATACCACATACTCTTGGAGTCTTTTTAATTAAATCTTTAATTTCATCGGTAATTTTTCTTGGTTTAACGCTGGTTATAGGTAAAAATGTTGCTCTGCCAATATTATTGGCTTTTAAATATTCAATAACATATTTTGCATCATTTTCATTTTTTGTTACGATATTTTGTACCGAACTACCAAGAGCCATATCAATAGCAGTTTCATATTTTTGTGGAACCTTCATAAGTCTTGCTACAACATTTATAAATTTGCCCGCTAATGTTGAGTTGGATTTGGCATCTTGCAATATTTTTTTGATTGATGCCTGATATCCTTCATTCTCTTTTTGCATTGCTTTAAGTAAGTTGACCTTACTTGTTCCACTATGAATTTGTCCTATTAGCTCTTTAATTTCATCTTCAATACTTGCCTGTTTATATGCTAGTTTTAAATTGTTTTGTTTTTCCTCTTTTTGCTTTTCAATTTGATTATTTTTAGCTGTATTTAATTCCTTGATCGTAGCATGCAATTTGTTTAATTGAGAAGTATAATTTTCGAACTTTTTACCATATTGTTCATTGTTTCTATTTGCTTCATCTTCTCTTTCATCAAGCGATTTTATTTCTGCTCGCAAACTAGAAATTTGAGCCTTTATGTCACCAAGTTTTCCTAGGTTTTCAACCAGCTTTTGTGTCTCTTCTTCATTCTTGTTTTCTAATGTATTAATTTTTGATGTTATATCATTTAATTCTTCAGTCTGGGTTTCTATTTTCTTAGCCAATTCTTCTAATACAATTGATTTCAATTTTTTTGTATTGTTATTTCTGTCTAACGATTCTTTCAACTCCGCAAGATTTTTATTTAAAGATTCCACTTGGACTGTCAGTCTGTTTTTTGTATCAGCTAAAGTGCTTATCTTTTCTTGTAATAATCGGCTTTCACCAGCTTGTTTTTCAAGTCCAACCGTTAAAGACAATAGTTCATCTCTTAACCTTTCAATTTCTCCATCGGTTTCAGCAATTTTGCCAGATGTTTCACCGTATTCAGAAACCGTTTGATCAAATTCAGCAGTCTTTAATGTAATTTCTTCATTAATTCCATTAAGTCTATTTGTTATTTCTTCTTTGTTAGAACTAGAGCTATCGTATTGATAAATATAGTTATTAATTTCAACAGTCTTTAGTCTTTCTTTATACTCTAAATATTTTTTTGCTGTTTCTGCTTGTTTTGTTAATGGATCGATTTGTATTTCAAGTTCATGCAATATATCATCTATTCTTATTAAATTTTCCTTAGTGTTGTTAAGTTTTTTCAGCGATTCAGCCTTTCTATTCTTTAGTTTAGAAATACCTGCGGCTTCTTCAAATACCGCACGCCTATCTTCAGGTTTGGCACTTAAAAGTTCATCAATTCTACCCTGTCCAATAATAGAATAACTTTCTCTGCCTACACCACTATCTCGCAATAGTTCAGATATATCTTTTAGTCGGCAAGGTGTTTTGTTAATAGCATAACCACTTTCGCCTGAACGATATAGTTTTCTGGTTAGCACCACTTCATCATAGTCACAAGCAAAAATTTTTTCAGTATTATCAAAATATAAAGAAACTTCCGCAAAACTTTGTGGTTTTCTTTTCTCCGTTCCATTAAAAATAACATCTTGCATAGTAGAACCACGAAGGGCCTTTGCACTTTGTTCGCCAAGCACCCACCTAATTGAATCAGCAACATTACTTTTGCCACAGCCATTTGGTCCAACTATACCTGTTACACCAGATTCAAACTTAACTTGAACCTTATCTGCAAACGACTTAAAGCCATATATTTCCATCTTTTTAAATTTCATATTTTTTACCTAATAATTTAAACCTTTGTAAGTTTCTTTAGTGCTTCTTCAGCAGCAAGTGTTTCTGCTTGTCGTTTAGAACTTCCGACACCCTTCCCAACAGCAATTCCATTTACTATGCAAGTTGCTGTAAATACTGGATTGTGGTCTGTTCCGGATTTGCAGGTCGTATACTTTACCGACCCATTTTTAAATTGCTCTTGTAAATAAGACTTCGCATCTTCAAGATTTTTAAGTTTTTCCATCTCATTTACAACAGCAAGAAAATTTTTGTCTACAAATTTTTTTGCATTTGCCAAACCACCATCAATAAATATTGAACCAATAACCGCCTCTACCATATCTGCCTTCATATTATCTGTAATGTTTGCCCTATTGTTAGACCCTGCATATCGCAAAAATTTCACAAGCTCTAAATTATCTGCTATTATTGATAAAGGCTTCATAGAAACAATTCTAGCCCTAAGTTTAGATAATTGCCCCTCGTTGTAATTCATATCATGGTAAATTCTTTCGCTAATGATGGTGCTTAAGACAGTATCACCCAAAAACTCCAGCCTTTCATTGCTTGGAACATTGTTTATATTTGCAAAACTAGAATGTGTAAGTGCATTTTCAAGTAGTTTTCTGTTCTTGTAATGATACCCTATTATTTGTTCAATTTCTTTTATTTCATTTTCTTTAAACATGTATTTGCCCCCATTATTCTGGCTTAAGATTTTGCAATTCTGTTTCCAAATCATTAACAAACCCAGCCAAATAAACTTGCCTGCACAAAGTAATTGACCCTAAAATTGCAACTCTATCCGATGAACCATGTGACTTAATAACAACTTTTTTACACCCTAAGAATGGTGAACCACCAATCTTATTAAAATCTACTGCGTCCTTAATTCCTTTTAGAGATTTTTTTAGTAATAGATAACCAAGTTTTGCCCTTAGTCCACCACCCTTAATTGATTTCTTTAACGATTTTAAGAAAAACAGACCAGTACCTTCACTTGCCTTAAGAGCTACATTCCCAGCAAACCCATCAGATACAACAACGTCGTAATCTCCACTAAGCAAATCTCTGGCTTCCATATTTCCGACAAAGTTAATCTCTTTCATTTCTTTTAAAAGTGTAAATGCCTCGTGTGTTAGTTCGTTACCTTTTTTGTCTTCAGTTCCAACATTTAATAATGCTACTTTTGGATTATCAATATTAAACATCTTTCTCATATATATTGAACCCATAAGTGCAAATTGACACAGAAACTCCGGTTTGGAATCCATATTAGCACCACAATCTATAAGCATTGTTTTTCCGCCAGTTAAAT
This sequence comes from uncultured Eubacteriales bacterium, assembly GCA_905187655.1. Classification (GTDB taxonomy): domain Bacteria; phylum Bacillota; class Clostridia; order Christensenellales; family UBA1242; genus UMGS1908. The sequence goes on from CAJJIV010000015.1 coordinate 11,223, forward strand.
TAGGAAGTAATGGCGCAAGGGCAGGTCTTTTTATTCCACTTAATCTACCAAGTTTTAATAATGCACCAGTTAAAACGGCACCAGTACTTCCTGCCGAAACAAGCCCAGCTATATCTTCGTTTGGATTATTGTTAATATAATCTATACCAACAACCAAAGAACTATCTGTTTTCTGTCTAATTGCTGTTGTTGGAGATTCATTATTTGTTATTACTTCTGTTGCGTTTAATAATTTTATTCTATTACCGCTATAACCCTGCTCTTTAAGCAATTGGGTTAACACATCTTCTTTACCTGTTAAAATTACTTCAACATCTTCAAATTTGTTAACTGCAAGTATTGCACCAGCAACAATCTCTTCTGGTGATTTATCTCCGCCAAAGCCATCTAATACAATTTTCATTTATTACACTCCTAAATTTGCTACAATTATACATAAATAATTATAACTTAAACAGTTGGTATTTACAAACAATTTTTATGCAAAAAATAAAAGCACTCTAAAATATAGAGTGCTTAAAGTTTATTAAATTAAAGGTAGGAATTACTTGTTCTTCTTGTCTGAAGAAACTTCAATTTTCTTTTGACCATCATAATAACCACATTTAGCGCATACACTATGTGCAACTTTTGGTTGATGGCATTGTGGACAATCTACAACTGTTGGCGCATTTGCTTTCCAGTTTGCAATTCTTGATCTTCCCTTTGATTTAGAAATCTTACTCTTTGGAACTGCCATTGTTTTTCCTCCCTTGCTTATTATTTCATAAAATGCTTTAGTATTATATTACATACACTTTAATTTGTCAATTAGAAATTAAAAATTTTAGTTATTTAATTAGTTCTTCGGTTTGCTTAGCAATTACCAACTCTTCATTGGTTGGTATTATATAAACTTTCACCTTAGAGTCTTTACCTGTTATATCCCACTCTTTACCACGTGGTGCAGAATAATTCTTCTCGTTGTCGATATGTATACCAAAGAAATCCATATTGTCACATATCATTTCGCGTAATTCTGGTGTATTTTCACCAACACCCGCTGTAAACACAAGAGCATCTAAACCATTCATAGCAGCAACATAACTTCCAATATATTTTTTTACTCGATATGCATACATATTTAATGACAATTGAACACTTTCATTATTAATATTTGCTGGGTCAGTAAGTTCTCTCATATCAGAAACTCCATTGTTGATGGCGTGTATTCCACTTTCTCTGTTGAATTTTTTGATAACTTCACTAACCGTTAAATTTTCTTTTTTACATAAAAATTCTACAACACTGGCATCAATATCGCCACATCTTGTGTTCATCATAATTCCTTCAAGCGGAGTAAAGCCCATAGAAGTATCCACACTCTCGCCATTTTTTACGGCAGTAATAGAAGCCCCTGAGCCAAGATGACAAGTAATTATTTTAAGGTCTTTTACATCTTTGCCCATCATTCTTGCACATTCTCTTGAAACAAAGTAATGGCTTGTACCATGTGCTCCGTACTTACGTATTCCATATTTTTCATAATATCTATTGTCAATCGCATATCGATATGCATAATCTGGCATCGTTTTATGAAAACCAACATCAAAAACTGCCACACTAGGAATTTTAGGCGCAATTTCTAAACATGCCTCAATACCAGCAATTCCACCTGGCATATGAAGAGGCGAAAAATCTATGCATTCTTTAAATTCTGCCAAAACCTTTTCATCTACAATAACAGGGTCAAAGAAGTGTGGACCAGCATTAACAATTCTATGTCCAAAAGCGTCTACTTCTTTAATGGATTTCACTACACCTATTTCATCATCAGTGATAGTTTTTATTAGCAACTCCATACCTTGTTTGTGGTTTGCAATTGGTGCAAAAATCTTTTCTGTTTTGCCTTTTGCTGTATATTTAATAAAAGATGCATCATCACCTTCACCAATTCGTTCTACATTTCCCTTTGCCAATACTTCTTCAGTTTTAGTGTCTAGTAATTGGAATTTAAGCGAACTGCTTCCTGCATTAAGAACTAATATTTTCATAAAAATTTCTCCTACTTTGCTGTTTGTAATAATGTTATTATAGTTGTTAAATAAATTTCTTCAGCCGTTGCCCCACGACTTAAATCATTAACAGGTTTGTTTAACCCTTGAATAATTGGGCCTACTGCCCTTTTGCCTGTTATGTGCTGAACAAGTTTATATGCAATATTTCCTGCATTAATATCAGGGAATATTAAAACATTTGCTCGACCTTTTAGAATGCCATTTGGAGATTTGCGTTTTGCAACTTCTGGTATTATTGCAGCATCTGCTTGAATTTCACCCTCAATTATCGTTTTATTGTCTAGTGCTTTAAACATCTCTACGGCTTTTTTAATTTTTAATATATTCTCGTCGTCAGTTTTTTCTGATGCAGTTGAATAGGACAACATAGCTATTCTTGGCTTGATATTACATAACTTTTTGGCAGAATCACGGCTAGCAAGTGCTATTCCTGCAAGTTCATCAGCCGTTGGATATGGATTAACTGCGCAGTCTGAAAATATCATAAAACCATTTTCGCCAAATTCACTATTGTCAGGCATTTCCATAATAAAGCAACTTGATGCTTTTAAAATATCCTTGCGTTGTTTAATAATCTGAAAGGCTGGACGCATAACATCTGCCGAGTGCAATACACTACCAGCAACAACACCATCAACTATGTCTAACTTTAATAACATACAAGCATAGTACATTGGCTGTTTTATTAACTCATTTGCCTTTTCTTGTGTTAATCCCTTTTCTTTACGAAGTTCATAAAGTTTATCTGCCAAGTCTTTTTGTTCATCTGTTTCTTTTAATGGGTCAATTATAGATACTTTTTCAACTACCTGTTTAGATAATAAATTTTCAATTTTATTTTTATTGCCCAAAAGTACTACCTTGCAACTATTGTTTTTTACCAACATTTCAACTGCGCCGGCAACTCTTTTCTCCTCGCCTTCTGGAAAACAGATGGTCTTCTTATTGAATTTTTTTGCCCTTTCTATTAAATCATTAAACTTATCTTCCACGCTTCTTGTATCTCCACTTGTTTTTTTTCTATTTTTAGTATATTATAAATTATAATCCTAATGCAAAAAATAATCAATCAAAAGTGAGAATTTTATGAAATTTACTGCAATAATATGTGAATTTAACCCACTAACACTTGGACACATTCACTTAATTAAAAAAGCAAAAGAATTAACTGGTGAACCTATTCTTTGCCTTATGAGTGGCAATTTTGTTCAACGTGGAGAACCTGCCATCTTAAATAAAAATCTTCGTGCAAAACACGCAATTCTAGCCGGTGCTGACATTGTAATAGAATTGCCTGTCTGTTATTCTCTTTCAAGTGCTCCAGATTTTGCATTCGGTGCAATAAATATTTTAAATAAATTAGGTAGCATTAATCACCTAATATTTGGATCGGAATGTGGAGATGTTGAAGCACTTAAAACAGAAGCTGAAAAACAAGTGTGCGAAAATGAAAATGAGTTAATTAAATTGAACTTAAAAACAGGAAAATCGTTTGCTTCTAGTGCAATAACAAACCCAATGTTTTCTTTACCAAACAATATACTTGCTATAGAATACTTAAAACAAATAATTTTAACTAAATCTAAAATAATTCCCATAACAATCTACCGAGAGAATAATTATAACAACGATTCTTTAACGACAAAACTCCCTAGTGCATCTTCAATAAGGAAACAAGTTAAAGATAATAATTTTAATTTAATTGATATTGCACCAGAGTTTATTATCAATGATTTACGAAATCATTCTATAACTAATTATAACAATTTACTAACAATTGTAAATTATTCAATTCTATCACATTCAACAAACGAAATTGGAATGATTAATGGTGTTAAAGAAGGACTTGAATACCGCATAAAAAAATGCTTTAATACTAATATGTCTTTTTATGAAAAAAACGGCGTAAAATGGGTAAAGGAAGCAACTCTTACAGAGGCCTTTCCC
>CAJJIV010000016.1 GCA_905187655.1 uncultured Eubacteriales bacterium
TATATAAAAATTTTTCAAGTGTTTTAATGGTCATAAATATTTGGCAAAAAAAACAATCTGCAGTAATTTTGCAGATTGCTTTTATTCTCTTAATATTTTGCCTATACAGGAATAATGCGTAAAATATGTTTGCTTACAATCATAAGAATTAGGTCTAGTACCCAAACGATTGTGAAACCAAAGATTAAACGAATTAATCCGGCTACAATTTTACCTTCTTTAAATCTGGTAATAAAACCACAGATCCAAGAAGTAATAGGAATGATAGCCAAAATTAGACTTACTAGGTAACCCAATCCAAAATAATCTCCACTTTTTGCCATAATAAGCACCCCCTCCCATAATTAATTTCTGGAACAATTATAATACATATTATTTTTAAATGCAACAAATTATTACTGATTTAAGTTATTTTTTTGCAAATCATCTAGCTTATCTGATTGCATCATAATGTTAAAACCGTCTGGAGCAACTAAAAAAATGTTACCCTTAATTCTTTGAATACTGCCGTTAAGGGCGCATACACCACCGCTAATAAAATCTAGTATTCTTTGGGCTTCATCATCGGTAATGTTATCAAGGTTAACAATAGCTGGCTCGGTCTGTTTTAAATATTCTATTAATTTTTTAACATCTTCATAACTTTTGGGAGTGAAAAAAACAAAATTCTTTTGATTATAAGAGCCATAAGCACCATAAGCCGTGGTATAACCGGTTTGACCAAACCCCGGCGTACCATTGTTATTAAGTGTATTAAATTGATCTCTATTCATGGCAAAAGAATTTGGAACTGTCTGTAAATTATTTTCAGTTATACAATTAAAGTCGTCTTTATAGCCACGATTTTTGCGTTGTTTTTTTCGTTCTTTTTTAAGGGCACGCTTTTCTTTTCGTGTTAAAGTTTGTTCTTCTTCTGGTGTAAGGTCGCTTTCTTCTTCTTCAAAGCCTATGCCCTTCATAACCCAATTAAATAGACCCATAATGTGCTCCAAAATTTATTTAAATTATTTTAACATAAAGAAAATTAATAGTCTAATAAATTTTACACTTTTATGAAAAATAAAAAGGACAACTAAATTAAAGTTGCCCATAAACTTTGCTTTTTATTTGTAAACGACTGTTCCTTCGGTCCAGAAACAATTTCCAGTTAAACTTGAACCATCTTTTGCATATTCAGTTCCATTAATATAAATTTTACCATCTCTTTCTTCCCATGTATAATCGGTCTTGCCACTTGCTGGTTCAAGGTCTTTGCACCACTTAGGATAATTAAAATTAATGGTTACATATCCATCTTTCTCTAGTTTAATTTCGTGTGCAAAAATGCCCACTGCATACATCGCAGCCATTCTTTCAAGTGTGGTAGCATTTTCAAAATCCCAATTTTTCTTACCATAAGACTTTTTATATTGACTACGAGTCATTTTAAATTCTTTTTCATTATTATCAGTCATAAATACTGCACCAGCATATGTGCAAGAAGAAACTTTGTATGTGTCTTTATCACAAGCAGTAAGAACAACTGCACAAGGCAATATCATTAAAAAAGCAAAAAATATTGATAAAAATTTTTTCATAAATTACACCTCTGTTCTTAATGTTATTATTATATTAAGGTTTTTTCTTTTTTGCAACAATTATTTGTCGTTTTTTTTTAATTTTGGCACTCAAACTTTAATTTTTAATTTCTGCAGTTTATAATATGGGCAGTTTGACAAACTATGTGCAAAACTTACATTATATCACTAATGCCTTAAACTTGCGTTAGTGATATATTTTATTTGACTAATTTGTTAACTAATAAATTTAAAGGAGATTTAAAAAATGAAAATTACACCATTATTTGATCGAGTTGTTGTGAAAGAAATAAAAGAAGAGCAACAAAAAACTGCATCTGGGCTTGTTCTGCCAGATAACAACAACGAACGCCCATTACTTGCCGAAGTAATTTGCGTTTCAGATGGAGTTTTGCCAGATGGACAAAGAACTAAGATTATTGTAGGAAAAAATGATAAAGTGCTTTTTAGTAAGTATACAGGAAGTGCTTTTAAACTTAATGGCGAAGAAGTAATCATTCTTCGACAAAGCGATATTTTAGCAAAATTAGATAATTAATAAGGAGAAATGTATGGCAAAAAATATTATATATGGCGAAAATGCACGTAGCGAACTATTAAGTGGAGTAACAAAATTGGCAAATGCCGTTAAAATAACTCTTGGGCCAAAAGGAAGAAATGTGGTTTTAGAAAGAAAATATGGCACTCCGCTTATAACAAATGATGGAGTTACTATTGCAAAAGAAATTGAACTTGCTAATTCATTTGAAAATCTTGGAGCAAGTTTAATTAAAGAAGCAAGCATAAAGACAAATGAAAATGCAGGAGATGGAACAACAACCGCTGTCGTTTTAGCAGAATCTATGATAAAAGAAGGCATAAAGAATATAGTTGCAGGAGCCAACCCTTTAGAACTTAGGAATGGAATAAATAAAGCAATTAGTTTTGTAGTAAGTAAAATTAAAGAAAATAGCAAACCCCTTGAAACTCAGGAAGAAATAGCGCAAGTAGGAACAATTTCCGCTGGAGATAAAGAAATTGGAGACCTAATTGCAAATGCTATGGAAATTGTTGGTAAAAATGGCATTGTGACCTTAGAAGAAAATACAACTGCAAAAACTGAATTAAAAATAGTTGAAGGTATGACCTTTGACCGCGGTTATTTAAGCCCATATATGTCAACCGATATGGAAAAAATGATTTGCGAATTGGATCACCCATATATTTTAATAACAGATAAGCAAATTACAAATATTAATGAATTATTGCCTATAATTGAACCAATAGCAAAAGAAGGACAAAAACTTGTGATTATTGCCGATAGTATTGAAGGTGATGCACTTGCAACCTTAGTTCTAAATAAACTTAAAGGAAATTTTAATTGTGTTGCAATCAAATCTCCTGCATTTGGAGAACGAAGAAAGCAACTTGTAGGCGATATTTGTGCCTTTACCGGAGCAACTTTAGTATCAAATGAACTTGGTACCGACTTAATCAATTCAGGCATAGAAGTTCTTGGCGGAGCAAAAAAGGTAATTGTAACAAACAGCACTACAACTATAATTGAAGGCGCTGGAACCCAAGCACAAAAAGCACAGCGAATGTCACAAATAAAGGCTGAAATTGAAAAGCTTGACACTGAGTTTGAAAAGGAACAAGCACAAGAACGACTTGCAAAACTAGATGGCGGTGTTGCCATAATAAAAGTAGGAAGCACAACAGAAGTTGAAATGCAAGAGAAAAAACTAAGAATTGAAGATGCATTAAGTGCAACAAAGGCCGGCATTCAAGAAGGAATTGTGGCAGGTGGAGGTGTTGCCCTACTTAAAATTTCAAATGATTTAAAAGTTTACTTGTCTTCTCTTTCTGGCGATGAAAAACTTGGCGCACAAATTGTGTTAAAATCGCTTTACGCACCAATTAAACAAATTTGCAATAATGCGGGCAAAGATGGCGGTGTCATTATAGAAAAATGTAACAACAATCCTTCAGTTAACTATGGCTATGATGCAGAAAAGGACCAAATGGTAGACATGCTTAAGGCTGGCATAATTGACCCAGCAAAAGTAACAAGGTCTTCGCTTGAAAGTGCAGGTAGTGTTGCAAGCACAATGCTTACCACTGAAGTTTTAATATGCGACACTGAAAATCACGACAATAAGAATTAAATATAAAACAATATTTTTACAAAACTTGACTAACAATTTTGTAAATACAAGAATTATAATCAAAATAAAAATCGGTAGATGTTTTGTGCAAAATAATTGCACGATATCTACCGCTTTTTTATTTTTATAATTTTGTAGTAAACGATGTTGCAAGTTTGTCACAAATTTCGTTATACTTATCTCCTGCGTGTCCTTTAACTTTGTTAAAAGTAACATCGTGTATCTGTGTTAACTTTAATAGTTGCAACCACAAATCTTTATTTAATACTTCTTCCTTTTTGCTGTTGTGCCAATTGGTTTTTTGCCAATTATCTATCCAACCATTGTTAAAGGCATTAACTACATATGCACTATCACTAAATAAATTAACTTTGCAAGGCTGTTTAAGTTGGCTAAGTGCCATTACACATGCTGTAAGCTCCATTCTATTGTTTGTGGTGGTCTCTGCACAGCCACAAATTTCTTTTTCAATTTTGCCAAAAATTAGAACGGCACCCCACCCTCCTTTCCCAGGATTGCCAGAGCAAGCGCCATCAGTATATATTGTGACTTCTTTCATTACTTCTCCCCAGTAGAGCCAAATCCACCACTACGTGCTACAAAATTACTTTTGTCTTCTACGTCAGCAAGCAAATACTTAACAAATATACCTTGCCCAATTTTGTCGCCAATTTTAAATTCATAAGGTGTATTAGAATTATTGTAAAATAAAAAGGCAATATTCCCATTATTGTCTTCGTTGTTGTAAAAGTCTGCATCTATAACCGCCACTCCATTTGCAAGACTAATACCTTTTTTACCAAGACTGCTTCGTGAAAACAATAAAAGACATTCATCGTTATTCATTTTGGCCTTAACATTTGTAAAAATAAGTTCCTGCGTGTGGGGTTCTATTACCGTATCAACCGGGCAATAAAAATCATATCCAGCCGAAAATTCTGTGCCACGCTTTGGCAAGTGTATGTTAATGTTATTATACTTAACTGCCCATTGTTCTACTGGTTCAAAAATTCTCATAATTACTTCTCCTATTGCATTTAGTTTAACATAAACAAAAATTTTTTACAAATTAAATATAAGGTTGGTTAATTATTTTGTTGTTATAATAATATGATTATGTTATACTAAGTTAATCAAGGAGCAAAATTATGAGTGAAGAAAATAAGGAATATTTAACCACAAAAGAGCATTTGCAACGTTCAACCAGCAAGAACAACAATGCCAAAACCAACTTTAAATCTCGCAAGTTCGGCAAATTAACTTATATTGCAGGAATTTTATTAACAGTTGCCTTTTCATTATACATAATTTTTCATGCCGTAATTACAATTGCAACTTGGGTTAAAGGTGAACCATATACAGCAAGTGAAATTGCAATCGCAACCATTCTTAGGCTTTTATTTAATAATATTTTTAAAACGGAAATTGGAATTGGTGTTTTGGCTTTTATTTTAGGCTTTGTTTATGATATTTTAATAATTATATTTAGTTCAAATTTAATAATAGATAGCAAAAAGAATATAAAAGAATATATTAAAAGCACCGGACCTATGATAACTTACCTTTGTTTTTACGCAATTTGGCTTGTTGTACCAATAATTCAACTGTGTAATAGTGGCGCTCTTATTGGAATTATTTATTTGCTTGTTGTTCTTTCAGGCATTATTCTTGTAACATTAGACTTAATTAAGGCCAGGAACATTGCAAAAAACCAAGATGTGACAATTGGAGAAAAACAAGAAGAAAGAAAATTTAATGCAGAGGCACAAACTTCAAAAACAGTAGATATTATGAATGAACTTCAAAAACTTGTATCATTAAAGGATAGTGGTGCACTAACCGAAGAAGAATTTACCAAGCTTAAACAAGACCTTTTAAACAATAAATAATAATTCTAAAAATAAAAACTTTTCACAATTAAATTTGTGAAAAGTTTTTTGTTTTTAACCAAAATTTTTGTTAAATTTTATCTGTTATTAATTGCGTCAATTGGTTGTTTTCTGGCTATTTTGTATACAGGAAGCAGAGATGCAATAAAGGCAACAACCATACTTACTCCAAGAATTAAAGCAATTTGCCTTAAAGAAAAGTTTAGAAGTGTTAGGTTCATTCCCATATCTTCTCGCAATAATCTATTAATTATAGTTACTGACCCAAAGGTTGACACAACTGCAAATACAAAATTAATTAATGCTATAACCAAGCTTTCATTGTAAAAGATGGAAAATACATCAACTTTTCTAGCTCCAATTGCTCTTAAAATTCCTATTTCTCGCTTTTTGTACGAAATTGATGTAGAAATAAAATTCATCATCATTAGTCCCGCAAATACAGCAAACCCAATACCAATGTACAAAAATATGTTGGCAGTTACTTCAATAAAAGAGTTTGCAAAATCTAATGAGTCCATAACATTGTTTTTTATTGTATAATGTTTAGCCAATGTATTATCAGCTTGCATTTCATAATATGCTTTGCACATATCAGTCATTTCGGCTTTTGTTAATGGTGAAAATGCTAAAAAACCAGAATAAACGCCTGAAACTGCACTATTATAAAAATTGTCATTACCAATTAAAGCTGCACCAGTGTAATCGTATAAATCTTCCATAGGTATTAAAACTAAGCCTACAACCTTATCATCTTTTTCAGTCGTTATACTATTAGCATTATCATATTCAAAAAGTTTAATATTGTTTTTTGCCCACTCACAGAACTCTGACATAAACGCACTATCGGCAAAAAGTGAATTAATATCTTCGGTTGAGCCGTTTAGTTTGTTCTTGTGTTCCTCACTTGTGATACTATCTTGTCCACAATCTCGAAGTAAGTACAATGCATACCTAGAATCTACTAAATATTCATTATCTAATAAGTTCGTTTTGCTACTATCAAAGTATTGAATGCTACTTGGATCCAAATTGGCAAGCTTATTTGTTTTTCCAGGATAATATAAATTACCATCCTTAGTTACACCAATTTGAAATTTTTCACCAACTTGATAACCAACCGAACAATAGTCGCTAGATTTACTATTTATATAACCTTCTTTAACAATACATAATGCATGAGTGCCATATCTTACCATCGTTTCGATCTTGTTATACTTCATATAATCAGCAGAAGATGGGTTTCTGTTCTCGTTTTTATTTGTGGCATCTGCATTTTTTATCATTTGCTCGTAGCCTTCGGTTGGTATTTTTGTGTCTATTATTGCTGTTACCTTAAAAATAGTGCCATCTAGACTTATGGTTGGATTAATGGCCAAGAACTTTTGAGCAGAATTAACAGCTATTGGCTCATAAACGGTAGCGGTTGTGGCATCTGTAAAACCAGCAATTGCAAACTGGTCTAATACATATTTAGTCAATGCGATTTCGTTATAAGATTGTGGCAATGTTCCTGTAACAGTATAACCAAGTTTGTTTAATTCATCTTCATTAAGTTCAATAAATCCATAAATTTCACCAGTATAAAAACTTCCACTATATACATTAGTAATAATTTTATCTGAATCGCCAAAGACACTATTTAGACTATAGCCACTATCTTTTTTGTAAATTGGCTTAACAATATCAAACCCAAGTTTGGCAATTTCAGCCAAATCGGCATCATTGCCACGCATCTCTCCGCCTCGTTCATTGTCGTATTCAGAATAATAGAAGTTCTCTTCGTCACCATAATTATTAATAACTTTTTTTTCAACTTTAAATAAAAGCGTATTATAATCACTGTCTATGAACGAATTTGCTGTTGTTGTAACTTTGTTATATGCGCTCATCGTGTCGGCTAAACCAAACAAAGTAAACGCTACTAAACAAAGTAATATTGTAAAGACAAGTTTGCCAGGCTTGGTTTTAAGCCCGCTTACACCCATCTTAAAACTATCTTTCCATTTAAGTTTGGATTTTATAAGCTTAAGGTCATTTTTATTGTATTGCACATTTGTATGATCTTCTGGGGTAGTTGCACTAAACTGCTCAGTCGCACCAGTATCTGTTATTTTAGATACTTCCTTAAACTTTTTATTATTGCTTTCGCCAGTTGATATGATTATATCGTTACTATTGTTACTTAAAAATTTGTTAACAATTGCCGTTTCTTTGTCAGTTAATGTATGTCCTTTCTCTATGTAAATAATATTATCGCCAATAACATTAACTCCATCTGTTAATTTTTCTGCTTCAACAAAACGTTTCGTTTCATCACTAATTATTACGCCATCTTTCATTTCAATAATGCGGTCTGCGTAAATTTCGGCATACTCTCTGTCATGCGAAACAATAATTACAAGCTTGTCTTTAGACAATTTTTTAAGAGTATCAAAAACTTGCTTTCCAGTTGCCGAGTCTAACGCTCCAGTTGGCTCATCGGCAATTATTATTTCTGGCTCTTTAATTAATGCCCTTGCAATTGCAACTCTTTGTTTTTGACCACCAGAAAGTTCGGTGGTCTTACGCTTCCCTTGTGCACCAAGGTCAACTTGTTCCAAAAGATTTTTGACAGCATCAGGAGTTGCTTTTTTACCCTGAAGTTCTAATGCTAGTGCAATATTTTTTTCAATATTAAACTCAGTTAAAATATTATACTCTTGAAAAATAAAGCCAATAAAAGTGTTTCGGTAACTATCAAAGTCACTACTGCTAAACTCTTTACTACTTTTTCCTTTAATAATAATTTCACCACTATCAAAAGTATCTAGTCCACCAATGCAATTAAGTAAAGTTGATTTACCACAGCCAGATTTTCCTAAAATAAACACCATTCCTTTTTCATCAAACTTTACCGAAACATCATTAAGAGCCTTAACCGGGACTCCTTTTTTTGGTCGATACGTTTTGCAAATATGCCTTAACTCTAACATTGCTTCATCTCCTTTTCTATATATTATAAAATCAAATTTAAAACAAAGTCAAATAAAAAAACATTTTTGATTAAATCAAAAATGTTTTAAGTAGATTATTAATCATTCTTGTATGGTAATAAAGCCATAACTCTTGCTCTTTTTATTGCAGTCGTTAATTCACGTTGATGTTTAGCACATAGTCCTGAAACACGACGTGGAATTATTTTGCCCTTTTCTGTCATATACCTTTTTAGTTTAGATACATCTTTGTAGTCAATCCCAGCAGATTTTTCTTGGCAGAAAGCACAAACTTTTTTTACTTGCTTTTTATTTTTCTTAACAGATTTATCATCGTAAGATGCATTATTTTTTTGTGGTTTCATATTCTTCTCCTAATTAAAATTAATTTGCCCATTAAAATGGTAAATCATCATCACTAACAGGCTCAAACTTTGCAATCTTTTCTTTGGCAGTTGTTTGTTTGTCTTCATCAAACTTAGACCTTTCAGTTGGTTCACCATCATCATTGCCACTGCGTGAACTTAAAAATTCACAATCATCAACAACAACTTCAGTAACATAACGTTTCGTTCCATCTTGTGCTTCGTAGTTGCGTGTTTGAAGTGAGCCTACAACACAAGTTTTACTGCCTTTTTTTAGGTATTTAGCAATATTGTCCGCCAAACCTCTCCATGCTACACAGCTAATAAAGTCAGTTTCTCTTTCACCATCTGCGTTTGCAAATCTACGAGAAACTGCAATAGAAAATCTTACTACACTTGTTCCATTAGCAGTGGTTGTGTGTTCAGGGTCACGAGTTAAATTACCCACTAAAAATACTTTATTCATAATAAAGTCCTCCAAAATTAATTACTTAGCAACAATCATTTGACGAACAACGCCATCGGTAATGTTAAGTACTTTGCCTATTGTGTTTGGAGCATCACCTTCTGCGGTAAAGTTAACTAATACATAGTAACCTTCTGCTCGGTAGTTAATAGGATAAGCAAACTTTTTAATGCCAGATTTTTCAACACTTTCAATAACACCACTATTTTTGGTGATAATGCCTTCAACCTTTTTCATTAAGTCTTCTTTTTGCTCATCAGTTAGTTCACTACTAATAATGTACAATAATTCATACTTTTGCATATCTTTTTATACCTCCCTTTGGACTAATCGGCTTTAAATTTTATTTTAAAGCAAGGATTGTGCTAATAATATATCACATCATTTTTTAATTTTCAAGTGATTAAATAAATATTTAATAATTTTTAATAACACAAAATAATAACACAGGTTTAATTGTTATACGTTAATTTCATCATCCACAGCACCTTTAATTGTTAAAGCAATTCTTTTTTTGTTTAGGTCTACACTTAATACCTTAACTTTAACGACATCACCAACTTTAAGAACTTCGCTTGGATGCTTAATATAATCTTTGCTAATTTCACTTATGTGTACAAGTCCATCTTGGTGCACAGATATATCTACAAAGGCACCAAAGTCTATTACATTACGAACAACACCGGTCATTACCATTCCTTCTTTAAGGTTTTCAATGCCCAAAAGTTCGCTTTTTAACATAGGTTTTGGCAAATCATCTCTTATATCTCTGCCTGGTTTTGCTAGTTCTCCAGCAATATCAACCAAAGTTGGAGCGCCAATGTTAAGTTCTTTGGCAAGTTTATCACAACCTTCTTTTTCAATTAAAGTTGGCAATAATTGCAGTTTTTGACTGCCAATATCAGCCTTTGTTAAGTTAAAATGTTTAAGCAATGGTTCAACCGCATAATAGCTTTCTGGATGTACACCAGTGTTGTCTAGAATATTTTCACCACCAACAACTCGTAAAAAACCCGCGCACTGTTCAAAGGCTTTGTCTCCTAGTTTTGGAATTTTTTTAAGCATTTCTCTGTTCTTAATTTCTCCATTCTCTTGTCTATATTTTTCAATAGATTTTGCAATTCCACTATTAAGACCAGAAACATAAGACAACAAACTTGGGCTTGCAGTATTAACATCTACCCCAACACTGTTTACGCAATCTTCAACCACCCCTTCAAGAACTTCGGTAAGTCTTGCTTGTGGCATATCGTGCTGATATTGCCCTACTCCAATTGATTTAACATCAATTTTAATTAATTCTGCCAAAGGGTCTTGCAACCTTCTTGCAATACTTACTGCACTTCTTAGCGCAACATCGTAGCTTGGGAACTCTTCCGCTCCAAGTTTGCTTGCACTATACACCGATGCGCCTGCTTCATTAACCACGGCATAAGTCACCTTTCGGTCTAACTTTTTAATTAAATTAGCAACAAAAATTTCACTTTCTTTAGTAGCAGTACCATTGCCAATTGAAATTACATCTACATTGTGTTTGTTAATTAAAGTGGTCAACTTTTCTTCTGCTTCATCAATTTTGTTTTGTGGTGGCGTTGGATAAACAACGGCAGTATCCAATACATTCCCCCTACTATCTATAACAGCAATTTTGCAACCTGTTCGATATGCTGGGTCTAATCCTAAAATTACTTTGCCTTTAAGCGGTGGTTGCATTAAAAGTGGTTTCAAATTAACCTCAAACATTTTAATTGCCTGTTCGTTGGCTCTATCTGTTAACTCGCTTCTAACTTCTCTTTCAATGCTAGGGAAAATTAATCGGTTATACGCATCAGCCGAAATTTCTTCAAGTAGTTCTTTATATGGTGAATTCTTTTTAATGAATTCAGCATAAATTTTATTAAGTGCCAATTCTTCATTAACAATCAATGAAACTTTAAGAGCACCTTCATTTTCACCACGGTTAACAGCAAGGATTCGGTGACTAGGTAATTTGTTGATTTCAGCATCAAAATCTTTATAATTCTCGTAGGTAAGAGCATTCTCAGATTTTTCATTTAGCACTGCTTTTATATGACCCTTTTTACTTAATAATTCTCTTAGTTCCTTTCTAAGGTTTGCATTATCTGAAATTGTTTCTGCAACAATATCTTTAGCACCCGCCAAAGCCTCTTCCGCAGAATTAACACCTTTTTCTTCGTTGATAAATTCTTTTGCTTTTTCAAGCAAATTTTCGCCTTTTTGTGATAAAATTATATCTGCAAGTGGTTGCAACCCTTTTGCAATAGCAACACTAGCACGTGTTTTACGCTTTGGTTTAAACGGCCTATAAATGTCTTCAACTTCTGTTAAAGTGCTAGCATTTGCTATTGCCATGGCAATTTCATCGGTCATATTCCCTTGTTCTGTAATAAGATTTGTTACTTCTTCTTTTCTTTTATCTAAGTTCCTTAAATAATTAAGTCGGTCGTGAAATGACCTTAGAGTTTGGTCATCTACACCACCTGTTAATTCCTTTCGATACCTTGCAATAAATGGTATTGTGCAACCTTCATCTATTAAATTAATAATATTTTGCACTTGCACTGGCTTTAACCCAAATTCTAGTGATAATAATTTCTGAATATCCATTGTAATTTATTCTCTCCGCATTAATATTTTTATGTAATAATTATACCAAATTAATTCGACATTGCAAAATAGAAATTTTATTTATTTTTAACAAATACTATTAAATAAAGAGCCTTTTGTTTTCATATTTGTTGACTAGATTAGATTAATTATAGTAAAATGATGTTAGAAAAATAAGGAGAACCTATAGTGAAGCACAATATCGAGTCTTTAGACAAAGATGACAAAAAAGAAGATGTTTTATCTTCAACAAATAAACTTAATTCCAAAATTGAACAAAACCAAAGTCAACCACTAGACCTTTCTTCAGCAAAAATAGAAAAAGACTCTTTTCGAGAAATGAAAAAAAGCAAACGCAAAAAAAGCAAGTCTGAGTTTGATAAAGCGGTATCGCAAAAAGACGTAGAAGAAAACAGTCAAATCCGAAAAATTAAAAGAGTTAAAGCCGACCCAAACGTTGGATTGTCGGTGGAACAAGTTGTAGAAAGAATTAACAAGGGCTACACGAACAAAACAATTAACAAAAATGTTAAAACCTATTCTTCAATTTTTATTAACAACATTTTTACGTTTTTTAATGTTTTATGTTTTGCGGTCGCCATAAGCCTAATAATTGCACGCTCATTTAAAGATCTTCTTTTTATGGTAGTAGTTCTTTGCAACATAGCAATAGGAATAATTCAAGAAATTCGTGCTAAGCGTACCATTGAAAAACTATCACTGCTAACAGCCCCAACGGCAAGAGTAATTAGGGGTGAAACAGAGTATGAAGTGACCACCGAAGAAGTTGTTATAGATGATATAATGTGCCTTAGCAATGGAAAACAAATTGTTGCAGATACAATTATTGTTGAAGGCGAAGTAGAAGTTAACGAAAGTCTTTTAACTGGTGAAAGTGTTAGCATTAAAAAAACCGTTGGCGATACCTTGTATTCTGGAAGTTTTATTTCTAGTGGAACTTGTAAAGCACGTGTAGATAAAGTTGGTGATGAATGTTACATTGAAAAACTTAGTCAAAAAGCAAAACAATACAAAAAACCAAAATCAGAACTTTTTTCTTCCTTAAACGCAATTATAAAAGTTATTGGTTTTATTTTAATTCCAATTGCAATAGCAATGTACATTAACAATTATTTGCAATTTAAAACTTATTCCTTAATTGTATCTAAAACGGCAGGTGCAATTATAGGAATGATACCCGCAGGAATGTTTCTTTTAAGTAGTATTGCCTTAACCGTTTCGGTAATAAGACTTGCACAAAAAAAAGCACTTGTTCAAGATTTGTATTGCGTTGAAATGCTAGCACGTGTAAATGTATTATGTCTAGATAAAACTGGCACTATTACTGATGGCACCATGAAAGTATATAACTGCATAGAACTGCAAAATAAAAGCGGTGTCACACTTAATAGAATTATGGGCAGTATGCTTTCTAGTCTTAAAGATAACAACCAAACAAGCCAAAGCTTAATTAATTATTTTGGCTACAATAAAGAACTACAAGCAACAGCAACAATGCCATTCTCTTCAACTCGTAAATTAAGTGCAGTTAGTTTTGATGAACTTGGAACCTATATTTTGGGTGCACCAGAATTTGTTATGCCATTAATAAAAGATACTAAAATAAAAAACATGATAGACCAATACGCTAAAGATGGTTACCGAGTATTATTACTTGCAAATTGCTCAGGACACATTACCAAAAACAACTTGCCAACCTCTGCAAGAACTCCTGTGGCAGTAATAGTTCTTGAAGACAGAATTAGAGATGATGCCATTGAAACCATAAAATGGTTTAAAGAAAATGATGTAAAAATAAAAATAATTTCTGGAGATAACCCACTTACCGTTGCAGAAATTGCAAAACGAGTAGGAGTAGATAATACTGAGTCGTTTATTAACCTTGAAGGAATGAACGAACAACAAGTAATTAATGCCGCAAACAAATACACCGTGTTTGGGCGAGTAACACCAGAACAAAAAGCAATTTTGGTTAAGGCTATGAAATCACAAGGCAATACTGTTGCAATGACAGGAGATGGTGTTAACGATATTCTTGCACTTAAAGAAGCAGATTGCTCTATCGCTATGGCAAGTGGTTCAGAAGCGGTACGAAGCGTATCTCATATGGTGCTACTAGACAGCAAGTTTTCTTCAATGCCTCAAGCAGTTTTTGAAGGAAGGCGAGTAATAAATAACATTCAAAAATCTTCTGCCCTATTCTTTATGAAGACAATATTTACAATGCTGTTCTCCATTTTTATTTTGGCAACAATGCAAGCATATCCATTTTCTCCACTTCAACTTTATATGCTTGAATATTTTGTAATAGGAATACCAAGTTTCTTCCTTGCTTTACAGCCTAATAAAAACCGCATAAAAGGTAGATTTATTTATAACTTATTTAAAGATGCTTTACCAGGTGCGCTTACACTTCTTATAAACACAATTGCCGTTTACCTATTTGTTCTTTTAACAGAAGGTAGTTGGGCAAACACTGAACTATTAAGTTCTATGTGCACAATAGTTATAACTTTTACTGGCTTATCTATGCTACTAAAGTTATGTGTGCCACCAACCGTTCTAACCGGAATTTTATTTGCTACAATGACAACTATCTGCCTAATATTAAATATATTTTTTAAAGAATTCTTTAATATAGCAAGCATTGGCCTAACAAATACTCTATTCATTATAATTTTAATTTTAATTTCAGGCTACCTAATTACTATATTCTCTAAAATTATGGATAAAGTTAGAATAGGAACTCCTAATCCCAAAATAAGCCCTTGGGTAGATAAGCAAACAAATAATCTAAATAAATAAAATAGCCAGTCTATATGACTGGTTATTTTTTTGTATAATTATATTAAGTATTATCTATATTGCCA
>CAJJIV010000017.1 GCA_905187655.1 uncultured Eubacteriales bacterium
TGAAGATGGCAAAGTTTATGCTAGACCATATAATAATTTTATTGAAAGAGTTAATAAAGGAAATCAAGAATTTCGTTTTCAATTGCAAAATATAAAAAGTGCTGTAAAAAGGTTGACAGTATGCACGAGTAAAATGCTTTAAACCGAAAACAATGCAAACTCCTACAGAAAAAATAAGTTTTAAAAATAGAAAATTTTTAATTAAAATCCACTAGTGAACTAAGCAGTTTTTCCATCATTTCCTAGAGAAAATTATGGATTAAATAGTTAAATTTATTTGTTACTAAAGTTTGTTGTTAAATTTTAATACCATTATCACGAAGGTTAAAATTTTAAACTCGCCACCCAACAGCACAATATTATGTGCTGTTTTATTTTTGTATTTTATCTTTATTCTTCTTTATTGTAATACCAGAGTACAATTTGCCTCATCTTAAAATTTTTCTTTTTTGTTGCGTTTATTTTTGTTGTGTGCATTGTGTCAAGTTTTCACTTTGTAAACAATATTATTTGTTGCCCATTTGTAGGCAATTGCATAATAATTCACTTACACCAAAATTTTCTATTATACAAATTACAGGTAACTATGGATATATTTATTTACTTTTCCGCACAATAATTCAGAAGGTATGTTTTTTATAAACTTTTGTAAAATTTGTTAGCAATTTATTTTGTGTTTTTTGTCGCTTATGATAAAATTAATAAGTAAAATAATATAATTACAAAAAGGATTAGAAGGAGAACAAATAAAAATATGAAAAAAACAAAAGATAGGCTAAAAAACAAAATGCAAAGTAGCTCCAAAAGGAAAAACGCACTTAAAGTTCTTGCCGCTTCAACTTTGGGACTTTGTATGTTAATGTCTGCTCCTCACATGGCCAATTTAATAAGACCTGATACTGTGGGAGTTTATAACAATTACCAAGTTTTGTCTGATCAAGCAGTAAAGTCCTCTGGAAACCTCTCTTCCACTTCAACCGGCTCTACTTTTAATAAAGATAGTGTAAGTGGAGTTGCTAGTTCTAGTGTGGCCGTAAACTCAGGTGTTACCAGTGGCTATCTTGGTTCAACCCTTGATGCATCGCAATTGCCTTCGGCTTCAACTGTTACCGGCAGTTGGAATGACTCTTTTGCAGGTATGACTTATGCACAGCTTACTGCCCTTGATCGAAGCCAGGGTAACATCTTTAAAGATGGTGGTGTAGATGGCCAAAGAGCATATGAAATTTCTAATGCTCTTGAATTCGCTTTCTTCTCAGCTGCTGTTAAAGCCAATTATGCTAGCAATGAAATTAAAAATCAAACTTTTAAATTAACTGCTAATATTGATCTGGCTGGCAAAGAATGGAAACCTATATTCAATTTCTACAACAACAATACATCATTTCTTGTTAACTTTGATGGTCAAAATCATACAATTTCTAATGTTTATGTTTATGATGCAAGAAATGAAGATGGAACTAATACCGCAACTTATGCTTCTATCTTTGGTTGCTGGGGCAAAGGTGAAATTAAAAATATAATTGTTGAAAATGCTAATATTCAAAGCTGGAGAAGTTCTGCCGTTATTGCCAATAAAGATACAAACTACAATCTGGCTTCTGAATATGAAAATATTAAACTTTATAACTGTAAAGTTGTTGCTGGTAGTTATGATGGTGGTACAACTTATGCTGTTGGTATTTCTACTAATGCAAAATACATAAAAGACTGCTATATGGAAAGTTGTGAAATCTTAAGCACTGATACCGATGTAAATCTTCTTGGTCAAGACCAAGTAGATAAAGCCCTGAATTTTAATAATTCTTATCACTATGCTTTAGGTTTTGGCCGTGCTTTACAGGTGACAAATTCTGACCCTGATAATAGCATTGTTGGAATAAAGAATTGTAAAATCGCATTTGAATCTAATGCTAACAATTATAATGCTTTAACTAGAAATACTAACAAATATGTTTATGTTAATGGTATTTCTGATTGGACTGAACAAGGAGACAATGTTGAATATTCAAATATTATTGTAGAAAATTGCGATATTCACGTTGATGCCCAAATTGGCGACGCCAAGGAAAGTGCAACTCTTGCCAATGAAACGACTGCACCATATTACCAAAATTTATTTGCTTATATATGTGGTGTTTCAAGATACTCAAGAAATAATACTTCGGTAGAAGTTAAATTAACCAACATTAATATTACAAATTCTAAAATTTATTCTACTTTTGATTACTCTCCAACAACAAATACAACCAATAAGGATATGTACTTCCCTATTAATAGTTATGTAAAGGGTGTTGCTGACATATATGCAACTAATCCCGTTGAAGCATCTACATTATATAAGAATATTGTAGTTGAAAATTGTGATATTTATCACACCGCTTCCGCTGAGATAAAAGTCCCTCAAACATACCTTAGAACAAATAGTTATGATACCTACACATTATCTGGTTGGGTTGCTGGTATAACAAATACAAATAATCAAACTTCAACTAAAGCTTCCATGCTTAATAATTGTAAGGTATTGGATTGTAACCTAACTTCTGAAAATATATTTAAAGCGGTTGATGATGCAAACTTCCGTGTTTATTCAGATACAAGAGCATGTGGTATGGCCATGAGTACCAATGGCTACCCAGCACATTTTGTTGATTGTAGTGTAGATAATTGTAATATTTCTGCTACCACAAACTTTGATAACGGTACATTTACAGGTGAGACCGATTACCATAACCCAATTGAACAATATGTATATGTTTTGGGCATGGGTAAAGGTTATTACACATCTTCTGACACAAATGATGATGCTAAAGGCTGTAAAGTAACAAATTGTAAAATTTATGCTAAATCTTACGACACTAAAGATAATACTGTTGACAAAGTGGGCGGTGTATCTGGCCATGTAAATGTTATGGGCTTAGGTATGACTGGACAATATGAAAACGCTTCTATCTTTAATGCCATTGTTGACAACTGTGAAATCACAGCCGAAGCAGAGCACGTAGAAGCCGTTGCAACTGGACTAGTTAGAAACTTTAATGGTAATGCTTATGGGTTTAATGTTAAAGATTGCAAGTTAACTAATACCACAATTAGTGCAAAGTCTAATTGGAGTAATGCTTATGCTGTTGGATTATCTCATAATGGTTATCAACAAAACCAAGGCGACAAAGGCTTAATTGTTGAAAGCAGTTTAGTTAACAACGTTAAATTCTTAGTTAATTCTGTTAAGAATTCAACGTTTGGTGCTGCGGGTTTATTTAATAATTACACAGTAACCAATGGTTTAACATTTAAAAATAACACTATTGAACAAATTAGTATTGATGTAGATAAAGAAAATGGTGACACTCACCTTAGTGGTGGATTGTTTAACTCTGGTGCTGCCAACATCTCTGTTAGTGGTAATACCATTAAAAATAGTTCAATCAGCAATAACATAACCGTTGCTAGCAGAACATCTAATGCTTATCTATCAGGCTTAATTTACTCTTCAAATACTCAAACTGCTAATAATGAGTCTGAAATTAATAACAATATTTGTGATAACATAAATGTGTCTAACACTGTTAAAGGCTCAGCCGCTATTTATCATTCTGTTTTCTCATCTGGTATGATATTTAGTAGTAGTTCTGCAGTTATTATGAGCTTTAACAATACAATTAAAAATTCTACAATTACATCTCAAAGTAACGTATCTAACGTTTATGCTTCTGGTTTATTATTGCAAAATGCAGACAGGAAATCTGTTGTTGAAGAATGTTATGCTTATAATAATAATGTAAGTACAATATTTGAAAGAGGCGGTAGCAATGCATCAAGAGATTGTATTGCATTTGGTTTAGTTGGATGGTATTCTGCTGTTGTAAGAAATTGCGTGATTGGTTCTGGTACCATCTATGCTCACAATGATATTGGCAATGCTGGCGCTGCTGGTGTAGCTGGTACAAGAGGCTTTGCTAATGGCTATTCTTCTAGATCTGCTAACACTGCAGATGCCGTATGGTATACTCAGGTTGATGGCTGTTACAATTTCGCAGAAATTAAAGCAGAAACAGATAGTAATACAAGTGTTGGATATGCTGCCGGTATTGGTAGAGCAGAAATCATTACTAACTGTGCTAACTATGGTAATGTAATCGGTAACTATGCTGGTGGTATTACAACAGGTTATACTCAGACAGGTACAAATGAAACTAATGTTCAACATTCTCTAGGACTGACTGTTAAGAACTGTGTTAATGCAGGTAATATCTGCCGTGCTAATGGTGGTGGTCAATCTTTTGTTGGTGGTATCGTTGCTAGGTACGAAATGAGATACTATGCTGAACATAAATTTGTACTTGAAAATAATATTTCATTAGGTGGCGTGTATAATGCTTACAATGAAACAACTGGTGAATATTCACAAACCCTTTCTACTGCAACTTTCCTAGGAATGTTATATGGATATTTGTCAATCCCAACAACGGTCGAAACTACTAACATTTATGATACAATATCTATTAGAAATAACTATATGTTAGTTGAACAAGACGGTATAAATGCTGGTTTGTACTATACAAATAGCACTTTAGTAAATTTAACTTTGCCAGTGGCTATTAATACTCCATCTGCTAATTATTTAGCATCTAGTGAGGGTATCTTCTATCAAACAAGTAATATTAATACTAATAAAACTCAATATGAGAAAATGTATACAGAGTGTATGGGCATAGGCGAAACAGACAATACTAATACCTTCATAGACCAATCATTCACAGCTGAAACTTTTACAAAAAACAGTAATTATGATGCGTATTACGCAGATAATAACTGGCTAGAGTGGACAATGCCAAATGGTAACGTTCCGCAAGTAGCAACAACCCTAGAAAAACTTATTGTAAGATATGATATTGGCGAATATACCGGAACTACTCCTAATGTAGATATCATTAGTAAAACGGCTTCTGAATATACTTATACCCTGTCTAATGGTAGAGTCGGAGATGCTTCTTCTGCGAACATAATTGATCAAGTCGGTGTATCTCTTTATAAATGGTCTCTTAACGGAACTGAATATGACCCAAGTGAAATTAGAACATCTACAACTAATGGTATTGTTACATATAATGCAGTTGTTAACTACACTAATTATGAAATTGTTTTGGTAAACGATAATCCTCAGGTTACTATTAGTAACGCAGAAGGACAGATAAATTTAGAAACTACAACAAAAGAAATTACCGCTCAAGGTAGCAGTGAATTACTTGTAAATGGGTTCTCTCTTCAAGTTAAGAATGTAACCACTGATAGCTGGGAAACATTACAAATCTTAGGTGCTCAAGACAGACAAGCAACCTTTAATCTTGGGGAATTTATTTCTACAGAGTTCTTAAGTAAATATGCAACTAGTGATGAAAAAATTAGCATTCAATTTGTTGTAAAAGCAGAACAATTATATTCTTTTGATTATACCGATGGAAACACAGAAGGCGAAGGACATTATTCTATTTCAGCTACTTATTCTGGTGTAGATGCGTTTACAAATAGAGCCCCAGAAGGTTCCGATATTCAACTTCAAGTTAAATCAAACACTTATTATGAATTAATATCTGTAACCATTGGTGGAGTTGAACAATTAACTGAAAATATTACAGAATTTAATAAAACTATTTCAAGCATCAGTGAAAATGTATCAATTGTTGTTAAAGCACAAAAAATCAAATATAACGTAAACGTTATGTTCCAAAATTTACAAGGTGTTACCCTAGATAGTAGCTTAGTTAATCAGCTTATAGAAAATACTACCGAAACAATGTCTGTAGACAGCAATGTTCCTGCAATAAAAGCTAAAACAGATGTTACTGGATATAGATTTGTTGGCTGGAAGCTGTTTGGTATGGATTCTTACCTACCAGATACTAACGGCACAATCGATTCTGGATATATTGTATCTCAAGCCGACTTTGCAAGATACACATCTGCAGTTGATTCTGAAACAAAATTCAATATTATTGCTGTTTATCAAAGACAATATCAATTTAATGTTACATTAAACAATGAATACGGTGATTCTTTTGCTAGTGAATATGAAGTATGCTATGTAGATGAAAATGGCGAAAACCAAATATTAACAAATGTTTCAGAAGATTCTGAAGGCAATATATACTTAAATTCAGCAGGCAACTATTTAATTGATGAATCTACCTTTATTCAATTAAAAATTAAGCCTAATAAGAGAGTAACCGTTGTTGAACCAGAGAATGAACAATTTGGTAATAACGTCGTTTATGTATACCTAACAGGCAATAAAAATGTTTCTATTAATTTTGCAATCAGACCATTAACTATTACCTCTGCCGTACTTAATGTAGAAACTCCAACTGATAATACTGGTTTGCATGCTAACCAACTAGCACATGCGTTATCTTACCAAATTAAAGATGCAACAGGTACAGTAATCGGTTCTTCAGAAGAGAGTTCAAAAGTAAATATTGATAATAGATTAACGTTTGGCTGTATTAACGATGTATTGAACAGTGCTTCATATAGATTTGTTGAATTAAGGCTTTTAAATGTACAATCTGGTAATTATGATGTTGTGGAACTTTATGAAGATGGTGAATTAATTGTAAATGATGCTTTCTTTGATAAATATGTTGATGATAATGGTCAAATTTCAACAAGTATGAAAGTAATTAAACAATATAAAGCAGAAATTGTTGGTGAAAACTTAGTTTCTTCAGATAATTACGAACTTGGTTCTTATACAGTAGAAATCAGAGATGAGGCTGGAAATCTTGCGGACACAGATAGATATGTCGTTAACGAATTAAACAAAGTATATACTCTAGATAACGGACTACATCTTGTTGTTAAGGCTGTTACTGAAAAGTATGCTGAATTTGCTGGATTTAGCGGAGTATTTGATGGTGAAGTTGCTAATGATGAAAGCGCAACCGTAATAGTTAACGACAACAGGTCAATTAATTTAAGATTTGAAAAATCTACCTTTACCCTAGAAGCTCCATTCAACTCTGAAACAGGTGGTAGTCTAGAATTTACTAAAACCTTCCAATTAGGAGATACAATTACAATTTCTTATACACCATCAAACAATTATCAAATCAAAGATTGGAATTTGGCAGGCAAAACTCTTGAAGAATTAGGCGCTGTTCAAAATGGTAATACTATTACTATTCCAGTAACCAAAGAATTCTTAGATGCAATGGCAGAGTCTGCAACTCTTGATAACGAAAAATTAACAATCAGCAGTGAAATTGATACTAAGTTAACCCCTACCCTATTCTATGGTATTATCGGCGGTGGTGCTGCAATTCTTATTCTTGTCGGCGTAGTCGTAATATTAATGATTAGGTCTAGAAATCTTAAGAAACAGAAAGAAGAAAATGAAAGAAAACTTAATGATATTGCTCGTAAGTTCAATGTCGCTGATATGATTAAAGACCTTAGAAAGTAATTGCTTAATTATAGCCTTATGTGAAAAATACACCCCATATTTGGGGTGTATTTTTTACTTAGAAAACAATATGTAATTTTCTAAAAATTAAATAAGCAAAATAAACTGTATAACTGAAGTATATGAAAGCAATCTTCTCTTGTGCAAAAAAGTTCTTGCCTTTAAAAACAAAATATGAATATGTCTTGGTGTATCAAATAAGCCACAAAAACGCACCAAATAAGAGTGCTATACCCAGCACAAGTATTTAATTGCATTAATAGCTGTCGGGCATTATATGCCCAATTCAGGCTTTAATTTTATACAATTTTGTTAAACACCGTTCAATAAACCATTTTAGTGTAAATAAGTAAAAATTTGTACCCGTGCCGAATAAAAAAACATTTGCTATAAAGATTTTTGGGCCTTATTTATAATTTACAAATCCTCATGTGAACATTGCCCTGGTAAGTTTTGAACAAGCACTTTTCAATTTAATAAAAATTCGCCCAATTTGGGGCTTATGCTAATGTGGCTCAGCGGTAAAGCACCACCTTGGTAAGGAGTTTATGGCTCAATTCTCGTTACTAAAAATCATATAAAATTTTAATAAAAAATGAAGCCAATCAATCATGCTGATGTGGCACAGTCGGTAGCGCAATGCCTTGGTAAAACAAAAACAGCACTTTTTAACCACTCAATTTCACCGCAAAAATCAATCAAAAAATAGCATCTGCTGGTGTGGCTCAGCGGTAGAGCACCACCTTGGTAAGGTGGGGGTCACGGGTCCGATTCCCGTCACCAGCTCCATTATTAAAAACCCTTGAAACCCTAGTAAAATAGGCACTTTCAAGGGTTTTTCTTTTGCAAAAAATTTTGCTTAATTTTGGGCTAAAAATACAATAGGTGTAGTAAACTGCTCCAAAAAGTGTAGTAAATTTGAATAAAAAAAGACCAAAAGCTGATAGCTTCAACTCTCGGTCTAATTCTTTCTAAAACTGCCTAAAACCAGTGTAATAGGTGTAAATTAGTGTAGTAAATTATTTAATAACTTTCAAATCATCAATCTTTACTGAAATACAATCACCATAATAATTTCCATCTTTATCTATACCAGAAAAATCCACTTCAATATAATTTTGGACAGCGTTATTATCCATGACACATCCTCTGTCACCTTTGTGAATACCAAATTTAGTATATCTTTCTTCTTCAACCAACAATTCAACCATATCGTATTCGTTTATTGCTATTGGCTCTATGACATTTTTTGCCTTTAATTTTAAGGTCTCTAATTTAGACAACAATTCTTTTTCAAACTCAGTTGGAAGTTTTTCTTTGTCCAAATCTAAATCCATAATTTTTACATTAACAATTGCATAATCACCAACATTTTGTGGATTAAAAAATAATACATCAGCATTATCAAAATTTAATTCAACGACTATTCCGTGCATACCTTTTACTATGTTATAAGCTTTAAAAGGCTTATCATTTTTTAACTTTACTAAATCTAATTTTTTCATACATACCCCCTTCTAACTGTCATAATCATAGGGGATTTTATTTTTTCTTTCACCTTTTAAATTTATAATATACCCATCTTCCACTTTGCACCACCAATCTTTATTGTGTAACGGAATAGAATCCAGGATAGTGTCATCAGTGCAATGGTTATCTTCGATAAGTTTTAGATCTTTTATGTTTATTGGGTAAAGAATATCATCTTTTAAACTTAAAAAATTCTCTTCAATAGACATAAAAGTCTTATCTTTAACTCTTTCATCAATAAAAATAACATTAAAACAATTACCTCTTATTTCAGCATCAATAATTGTTCCAATCATTCCTTTATGCACTTCATTATCGATATATTCTTTTTTATCGTTTATAACTTCAACTTTGTCTAAAAATTTCATTTATACCAGCCTCCTATCAAAGTATTACATTTTATTTTCCCATTAGGGAAAACCATAAAACTTGATTTTAAATTGTATGTTTTTCCAATTTTTATTCCTTTTCCTTCTATTGCAACTTTTAATTTAATTCTAACACCAAAATTTGTATGATTCTGTATTTCATAATATCCATAAAAATAAGCTTGCTTAATTTTATCATAAAGTATTTTCAAAAACTTATCGTTAGGTTCATGCCCCATGGATTTTATCCATTCACTTTTGTCTTGAAATAACCAATCTATTTTCCCGTTTGGAACAATAAGTTTAATGTTATCTATATTAACAACTTCAATTGGTATTTCTTTACAATGACATCTATAGTGATATAAACCAGGAAATAAACCTTTTGCAATCGTATCAACAATATTAACCACTGTATAGCTAAATTTTTCTGGTTTCTTTCCTTTTTCGTTCTTAAACCAACATTTGTTTACAGCCACACATTTCACACAGTGATTTTGAGTCGTTCCTTCAATTACTCCCGTCTCATATCCATAGTTTTCTATTGTAATTTCATTTTGCTCATCAATTATTTGAATCCAGTTTCCTAATAATTCATCAAATATACTCATATTATATCAAATCTCCTTTTAAAATGCAAAAGGTTGAAGAAACATAAAAATCTCTCCAACCTTTTTCTTGCATTTTAGCATATGAATTTTACAAATTCAAGTTTTAGTGTCAGAATTTTTGAAATTTACATCTCAAAATCTCTTTCTCGCTTACGTTTTCTTTCTTTCCGTTCTTTTAACATTTCTTCTAACATTAAATCAAAATCTTCATCAGACAAATTTCCCAGATTAGATTTCTTTTCTTCTTGTTCTTCTTTATTTTGATTGTTTTGCTTTCTTAAAATCTCATTTTCATTTAGTCTATCGTTTAAACGATTTGTGCTTTCTTTTACATAATCACTATTGACATTGTTATAGACAGTGATTGTTGTTTTCACGTCTTTGTGACCTAAAAGTTGTTGAATAACTTTTGGATTTTCGTTAAGTTCAAACAACATATTTGAAAATGTGTGTCTAAGTCCATGAAAATGTATGTTTAAATCCCCCAAATGATTTCGTCTAATAAATCTATTAAATATCACTCTACAACCCGAATATGTGCGAATTGTGCCATCATCATTTGCAAACACATAAACATTAGGGTTTGTTAAATCTATTCCTACATCAATGGAATGCTTATGTTGTTTTTCTTTCCAAGCAATAAGTTCGTTATAAACAATATCGGTCATTGGCACTTCTCTCACTGAGCAAGCAGTTTTGGTGCCACTTACTATTGTTGTTCTTTCAACTATGTTTCCCTTACTATCAAACTTTGTATCTTGTGTTTCGGCTTGTGCGACTTTAATAATTTTTTTTGCAAAATCAATATGCTTCCATTCAAGAGCAATGGCTTCACCACTACGAAGTCCAGCAAACATCATCAAATAACACATAGGTTTAATAAAGTTTGCCGGGTCTTTTTCTAGTGCATTTAAAAATCTATCTCTTTCTTCTGGTGGAATTGCCTTGTATGGATTTCGCTTTTCGTAATTACTTTTATCTCTTGTTCTAATCTTTATCTTATTTGTTGGATTAACTAAAATCCATTTGCTATCAATCGCATATTCGCAAAACTGATTAAAGATAAATTTTATCTTTTTTGCGACTGCAACTGAATATCCATTCTCCGACATTCGATTTACAACTTTTTGAATTGTCATTGTATCTAGTTCATAAATTTTCATATTTCCAACAATGGGTTCAATATGTAATTTGTAATTTCTAAAAATACCTTCAAAAGTTCTTGATGTAACTGACGACTTTTTGAAAACAAGCAACCATTCACTCATAAGTTCACAAAGTCTTTTGTTCTCAATTTCTTGATATGCTGTGTTTTTAATTCTTCCACTTATCTCTGTTAGTTTAGCAGACACATCGGCTTTACTTTTTCCATAAACATATTTCTTTTTTTGTTCGCCATTTTCTTCAAAACCAATAGTAATATATCCACACCATAATCCATCTTTTCTTTGAAAAATACTTCCTTCGCCATTCGCTCTACGAGTATGTTTTTGAACTTTCTTTCTAGCCGTTTTGCACCTCGCTTTGGTTGTTATTTAGTGTTAACCAAGTTACAAAATTAAGCACGCTCACAACTTGTCGTTTGCCGACTTTTGTTGTTGGAAAAGATTTGCTTCTGAGTAAATTTCTAACATTATCTCTGCCAAGACCAGTGATTTTGATAAGGTCTTCACAATCCAAAAAATCTTTATTGTATTTAGTTGAAATACGGTCAACTTCCGATTGTATTAAGTTGTTTAAATTTAGATTCGTATTGTTTAAATTCATAGTTTAATGTTCCTTTTGTTTGTAAGATTTTTTTCTTTCTACTATCTCTTTCTAAATCTAAATTTATTAAAATCTATTCGCTATCAAAGCGAGATAGAAGTAGCAACTTTGTTGCCAGTAAGAAGTGTTGGGTATCCCAACAGCTTCCAAAATGACGAGAAAACATAGTAAATTTAAGTGTATCAGTTAAAAGTGCCGATTTTATCGGGTTTTTACGCACTAAATTTAATAATTGTTTCTCGCTTATGCTCTATACTAAATATCTACAAAAAAGACTATTCTACATCTCAAAATCACTAGATAAATAGCCTTCATCTATTAGTGTTCTAATTCGCATTTCTTCAAGCTTTTTCATATAGTCTTGAAAGCACTTAATTGCTTCATATTCACACTTTGAATTTAGATACATACAATGTTCAAGTTCTTTCCAAAGTTTGTCTTTTTGCATTCGTTTTTGAACTACATATTTTGCATTAAGTCTTAATCTTTCAATCTCTTGACCTTTCAAACTTTTTGCACTTTCAATAACCAAATTTCCAAGTCTGCGATACAAATCTTTTGTATATTTTTCACTCAAATTTTGTTGTGGTTTTGGGGCACCATTTCGCTTGCAATAACTATCCACCAGTTTTTGTTTTTCTTCTACTAGGTCATCAAAATCATTTTTGTAAATGCTAATGTCAACATTGTGGGAGATGATATAGTTTGAAATGTTATCAATATTGGGTTTGAGTTTTCGCATATTATCAGAGTCGTAAAATGTGTGTCCTTGCTCTGGAAATTGGTTTGCTAGGTCAAGTAACATTTGCTTTAATTTAAGCCCAGAAACATTGTTTAATTGCTCTTTAACACTCTTTGTTAGTCTTAACCTTATTTCTTTCTCACGAGCCTTAAAATCGGTTGCAGAGAGTTCAATATTGGCTTTCAAAAGATCCATTGCATTGTTTGAAATGTAGCCACGAGAAAAATGCTTTTCTTTGTTTTTCATTCGTTGTGGTTCTCTTTCAAAAAACAACAAATGAATATGTCTGTTGTCGGTATTCTCGTGCAGTCCAGCAAACCACTCAATATTGTCAGGATTTAGTCCAGCTCGTTTAAAATATTTTGGCAGTTCGCTTTTTACAAATTCGTATGCTTGCTCATAACAGCCACACCATTTCTTTCCAAAGTTTTCTTCAAAGGAAATTATGCCAGACCAAATAACCGATTTAGTTGCTCTTAAATTTTTTCTAAAATCTGCGATTTGTTCTTTGCTCATCAATCCATTTTGGTTAAAGATTCCACTAGATTTTGTGCTGTTATTTGAATACTCCACAAAGTCCAATTTTTCCAAATCTTTAATGCCAGTGGCAACATATTTTAGGTAGTCGTCGTATTTATTAGATGAGTAATAATTTCGCTTGTCCTGATTGGTTTTATCTTTGTAATTCGGCAAAAAGAACTCTTGTTTGTAAACCACATTTGGAACTTTATCTGACATCTATGAGCTCCCTTAAAATTCTATCTCGTTCGGTGTCAATGCCATTTTCATCTAGTGGGTCATATTTCCAACCTTGCGAGTATGAGTTTAGGTTTATTGGGTTTTGTTTGTTGATTAGTTTCGTGATTAAATTAAGCAGTGCTTGATTTACTCGCACATTTGCATTAGTGTCCACAAAGTCCATTTTTTGGTTTGCAGATATGGTTGTGAGTTTGTCGTTTATCTCTTGCAAACTTTTTCTAATCTCGCTGAACTTTATGCTTTGGTTGAGTGTGTTATCTCCAAGCATTTTATCTGCACCAAGCAAGGCAAAATATTTCATAGCGTCATTTAGGCTATCAAACTTGTCCTTAAACTTTTCAAGTGCTCGCTTAAAAATCTCATGCTCATCTTGGTTGTAGACTCTAATCATGTATTGAGTTTTTAAATCTTTTGTTTTAATTCTAGCCATTTTAGCCTCCTAATTATTTTCTAGTCTTTCTTTACATCTCTTTCTATTTCTAATTAAAGGGGCAATGATTGTTTTTATTTACTTTTACATTCTTAAAATCCTCCTTTTGTTTGAATTTTGTTTTCGACTTTTTACATTTCAGCACCTCCTTATTTTTATTCTTACATAATCGTTCGGACATCATTTGTCCGTTCGGGAATGCTTTTTACACAAATATCTTACAATTCTCACATTATCACCATTTGATAATGCGGTATTATTTTTTACAATTTTACATTTGTCGTTGGTTCACCGTTTGACCCATCGAAAAATCTATTTTTCTTAATTTATCAGTGTCGATAGTTCAATGGGTGACCTGTCGGAATATTTTTTTGTTAATTTACCACTGTCGTAGTATCAATGCCTGATACCACGAGAAAACTTTTTACAAAAACATTTTATAACTCCTTTATCACACACATTGTGTGATGTTAAAAATTTTTTTCAACTCGATTTTAACAATCCCGCTGTAAACACATTCTTTACACCGACAAAAATATTTTCACAAAGTCGATTTATCAACGTGTGATATATCGGAAAATTATTTTGTAGTTTTATTTTATCAATCTCGCTTTACCACCATTTGGTCAAACGAAAAAGATTTTTTACAAGACAATTATATAATTTCCGTTACACACCCATTGTGTGCAACGACAAAACTTTTTTAATTTTTTTCTTCAATCGCTCAATTCGTGTATAAATGGTCTTTTCCGCTAGTCCCATCTGACCTGCAATCTCACGAACAGAAAATCCCCACATCTTCAGAAGTAAAATCTGCAGTGTTTTCTTATCCGACTCCAAAAGAATCTGTAATAACTGCTCATTCTCTACACTGTCAAGTAACTGTTGAATATTAAGCACCACTGAAGATGGTTCTTCCAATTCCCTGGTGTATAATTCTTCTTGATTAGAAGAAAAATGTTCCCAGAATCTCCGCTCCGCATTAAAGTCCTGCCAGTCTAATTCACGAAGTCTTTGGATTACCTCTTCACTGACACCGGATTTTCGCAAAATCCGTTCCTCCTGCTCCTTCCACTGTTTCCA
>CAJJIV010000018.1 GCA_905187655.1 uncultured Eubacteriales bacterium
ACAATTTTTGTTTTTTCGTCTGTCATCTTCTTTCCGCTCCTTTCGACCATAATTATATCTGAAAAAATCTCTTTTGTTAAATGTGCAAATTCAGGTGGTTATTGAATATTTGCTGAAAAACATTTAGAATATTTTTATCCTTGGTTTGTTTTATGTTACCAAGAACCGCCACCGCCACCGCCAAAGCCACCGCCACTAAAGCCACCACCACTAAAACTACCATCACTTGAAGGGCTATGAGAGGAACTTGCAGAATTCATTGACCGATTAATTGAATTTGTAAGTGCAATTAAACTAAAATTATCAAAGGAAACTCCAATGTACCAAGAAGGTGGACTATTTACGATGTCATCAAATTTTGATATCCATTTTTTTGATACGCCTAGCACATATGTGTATGGCAAAATATCATAAAAGTAACTAGGATTTTCTTCAACTAATTCTTCTAGTTTTGGCTTTTCGGCTAGTGTTAAAAATTGTTTAAAACCTTTAATTTTGCCAAGCATTACTGCTCCATATTCAGTTCGTTTATTTACTTTTAACGCAACAAAATTTACAAGTATTGCAAGAGCAATGCATATGAAGAAAAAGACCGAACATATTGTAAGTCCCTTAAAAACTATTTCTAAAGTTGAATGAATTACAAACGATAAAAAGCCCAAAATAAATAGAATAATTGGCATAGGCTTTGGGTCAAAAATCTTATATAGTATTGTCATAAAGGTGACCAAAAAGATGAATACAAAACAGCACGCCAGTATTGTTGAATAAGCTTTAATAACGATGCTAGGTATTAAAATAGACCAAATAAACAAGAACATTGCAAGAATTACGCCAATAACTAAAAATGCATTATTAACTTTTGCTAAGATTTTTTTCTTTTCAGAAGATTTGTTCTTATTTTTAATAACGGCATTTGTTGTAAGGTAAAAGTCTGTTTTAACTTCTTCGGCGGTAGTTGTTGATTTGCCCGTTGGGAAAAGACCGTTCATAACAAGTTTTTCGTTTTTGTTATTGCCATCATAATCTTTAAGTTTGTAGAAAATTATTTTACTTTTTGTTGTTTTACCTTTCTTTGTGGTTTGAGCTCGTTCTTCTATACTTATATAGCCCTTATTTGCAAGAAAAATTATTAAAGAAGAAACATCAGAAGCATTAACTTTTCCTTTAAACAAAAATGCAAGATCTAAACTATTTAAGTTGTCTGGCGGATAAAAGGTAATAGGTTCTACAAGATTGTTTTTAGTAAAGATAAATGCAAAAACAAAGTAAATAATTGCTACTAATATTGGAACAATACAATAAACTATTGTTAAAGTCTTGTTCATAAAGGAAGCATTTTTAAAGTATCCATCAGGAAGTTCAATTTTAATTGTAAAGGCTTCGCCGGCATTTAAAATTGTATTCAATTTTCCGCTAATAGTGTTTCCTGTTACTGTATATTCCACATTGGCATATGTACTGTTATGTGTATTACCAGATGCAAATTCAATTTTAGAACTGTC
The DNA here is from genome assembly GCA_905187655.1 of uncultured Eubacteriales bacterium. Taxonomy (GTDB): domain Bacteria; phylum Bacillota; class Clostridia; order Christensenellales; family UBA1242; genus UMGS1908. The sequence continues at coordinate 1,506 of CAJJIV010000018.1, forward strand.
AAAATCTTTAGGCATTGTTATGGTATATTCAACATTATTAACTCTAGTGTCCCATTCTGTTCCCACTAAATTAAAAAAGAAATAGTCGCTGTTTTCATATATGTCAGGACCGATACGATAATCATAACTAAAAGCATAAGTGTAATTTCCTGTTAATGTTTCGTTAGCATTACCAAATTTAAGAAAATAATAATCATCTTCTTTGCCGGTAACACAATTTGTATTTTGTTGTATTTTAACATTGGAAATAACAGCGGTTATGGCTTTATATGCGCCATCTGGCATAAGTACTCTTGTATAAGTTGGTATTTTTCTATAAATTCCGTGTTTTGGTTGTAAAAAGTTTACATCAATAATTTCTGTTACATTAAAAATATTATTTTCATTTACAACTATATCTAATTTATAGTTAGTAATTTCGTAATCACCATAAAATATGTCACCGCTTACTTCAGAGGATAGGGGGACAGACTCGGCAGTTGCAAAATTATTTGGTTCAATAAGTTTTGTTGCTGAAAAAGTTGCAAAAAGAGACAATACACTGCATATAAGCAGTGTAAGTGTAAAGAGATTCTTCTTAAAAAATTTTTTCATTTTTAGAACTCAACTTTAACATTTTGTCTTTGAACATCAGTTGCTTCAAACATTTTATAAGTTTGATAATTAAACATTTTGGCAACTAAGTTGCTTGGGAACATCTGTACTTTGTTGTTTAGTTTTTTAACGGTTGCGTTATAATAACTTCTGGAACTTGCAATTTCAGACTCTATTTTTGAAAGTTGTTCATTTAAATCTAAGAAGTTTGCATTTGCTTTAAGGTCTGGATATGCTTCTGCAAGTGCCATAATTCTATTAATTGCACCTGTTAATTTGTTATTTGCATCAACTTTGTCGTTTACACTAAGAGAACTATAAGGTTTGTTTCTTAATTCAACAATTTGATTTAATGCACTAGTTTCGTGCTTTGCATACCCCTTAACAGTTGATACAAGGTTTGGAATTAAGTCCCATCTTTTAGTTAAGTATACATCCATAGTAGAAAAACCTTCATCTGCTGAATTTTTTAATTTTACTAAACTATTGTGTACGCAAACAATGTATAAAAGAATTAATACAATAATTCCACCAATAATTCCTAATGCTATCCACATAATTTTTTCTCCTCATAAATTCATTTTTTTTATTATAACATTATACTATTCTTTTTACAAATAAATTCAATGAATAAATGGTTGCATAAAAAATTTGCCCCATAAAACTCTTTTATATAAAATTTTTATAACAATTAAATTTGTATGGCGAAGAATAAACTGGACTATAAATATATTTGCCACTATAAGAAAAACTTGCAGAGTGAATACCATCTTGGTCCATATAATAATAGGTATTACCATCTTCGTATAAAAAGATAGCTACATGTCTATCGGTTGAGTTTACATTGTTTCCGGTAATTCTATCAGCTATCATAGTGCCACAGTTTAAATTATGTGGGCTTGTTATTTTGCATGTGTTTTGAAACCCACCTGCATAGCCATATAAGGAATTTAGCCCAGCGACATTTTGTGGTGAAGTTTTGTTTACATTGTAACAAGCAATAGAAAAGGTCAGCCTAACAAAGCCAAAACAATCGGTATAAATTTTTTGTCCAGAATTGATTCTGACAATTGCACTTTCTAACGAATAATATTGTTTATGTGCGCTACCTGCGTTGTTTGTGTAAGATAAACTATAATAATGGTAGTCATTTTCATACACGATTGTATTAGACTGCAAAATTTGTAGACCAATTTTTGCAACAAGTTTTTTGTAATTATCGGTGCTTGAAGAAGAAAGTTTATTTGTCGCGTTTAAGAAAGCTGATTGATATTCTCCATCTAGCATAATTTTAAGTGGTGAATTGTTAACTAAATAATTAGGAGTGTTACTTTTTGTGCTATAAGTTGCATCATTGGAGTTCGTATTTGTAGTTTGCGCGCTCTCAGTGTTTATAGAGTGCTCTGAAACTTGTGTTTTAACTGAACCAATAAATCCAAAATGTGAACAAAACCAAATCACACCAATAAGGATTATTGATGCAATGATGTTAAAACCAAATATTTTAAGTCCCCCAACTTTTTTCATACTTAAAGTTTATCATATAAACAAGATAAATTCAATAGTTAGGGATAAAAATGTAGTTGCGTATGGTGCTGATAATATGATATAATTAGTAAAAACAGATAGGGGAAATATAATGTTGTATTATGTTCTGTCTAATTTATTAGATGATAATGATACTCTTGCTGCGCTAATTGCGATAGCTATAATCGTTATAGTTTTTTGCACTTGCATTATTGCTGTAAGCATTAAGTCAAGAAAAGAACAAAAAAAAATTGAAGAAGAATTAAAACAGCGTAAACAAATAGAAGAACAAATAGCTAAAGAACAAGAAGAGAATCTGAATAAGCCAGAAGAATTAAATACAGAAAATAATAGTACTAAACAAGATGATAAACAAGATATTATAATAAATAAAAAATAAGGCAGTTCATATCTTGAGAGAAACCTTTAAATTTCACAAAAGGAAAACATAATGGGAGGGCAAATTATGAAGAATATAAAAAAGATTGTTGCAATAATTGGTATAATTTGTTGTCTTCCAATATTTCTAGTTGGTTGTGGTAAATCGGTATATAATTACGAAAATGCTGAAGAGTATAGTGTTGGAGATGTTACTCTTGAAGAAAAAGTCCTTAATAGTATTAATATAAATTGGGTAGATGGGTCGGTAAAGATTATTAAAGATGAGAACATAACGACAATAATGGTTAAAGAATCTAGTACAAAGGCTCTTAAAGAAGAAGACAAATTAAGATACTTGTGCAAAGATGGCACTCTTAATATAATGTATCGTGAGTCTAGTACTAAAAGTGTAAATATTAATAAGAACAAAGAACTGCTTATTATGGTTCCTGCAGATGACTCTATAACAAAAAAAATAACTATTAAGACAATTTCTGCAAGTGTTGAGGTAAATGGAATTAAAACCGAAGAAACATTAATTAAAACAACTAGTGGTAATACAGATGTTATAAATTGCTGTATAAGCAATACTCAGATTTCTTCAACTAGCGGAAAAATTAAACTAGGTGGAGGAGCCTTGTTTGATTTAAAAATAACATCGGTGTCTGGAGGGATTTATGCTGAACAATTTATAAATAACAATGTTAACGTAGAGAACATCTCAGGAAGCACTATTTTGTGTTACAACGGTGGTTTGCCAACGGCGGTAACAATACAATCTACATCGGGTAACGTGACAGTAAAATTACCAGAAACTATTTCTGGTTTTGCTTTAAACAGCAGTACAACGGTTGGAATTATTAGTTGCGATTTTAAACTTAGCACCAATAATGTATTTGGAGATGGAAGTAGGCAACTTAATATAACTACCGTTAGTGGTGGAATAAATATTAAAAAAGTTTAGAGTAGGGAGGCAATTATGAAAACTGACATTGAAATTGCAAGAGAAGTTAAACCCCACAAGATTACTTCAGTGGCAAAAAGTTTAGGAGTAAATAGGTCCGATTTGATTCTGTATGGAGATTACAAAGCAAAAATTTCGGCAAAACCAATGGATAATCCTAAAGGCAAGTTAATTTTAGTGACAGCAATTAACCCAACAAAGGCAGGCATTGGCAAAACAACAGTTTCAATTGGTTTGGCTGATGCTTTTAAATTAAACAAAAAAAGTGTTTGTTTGGCACTAAGAGAACCGTCGCTTGGGCCGGTATTTGGCACCAAGGGTGGTGCAACGGGTGGTGGATATAGCCAAGTTATTCCTATGGAAGATATTAATCTTCATTTTAATGGTGACTTTCATGCAATTACAAGTGCAAATAATCTACTATGCAGTTTAATTGACAACCATATTTTTCAAGGAAATGAGTTAAATATTGACCCTAAGAATATTTTATTTAGAAGATGTATGGATCTTAATGAACGGGCACTTAGAGACATTGATTGTAATACAACCTATGATCGAAAAGAAAGATTTGTTATAACAGCGGCAAGTGAAATTATGGCAATTATGTGCCTTGCGACAAATTTGGTAGATTTAAAACAACGGCTTGGAAACGTTATGGTTGCTTTAAATAAGCGTGGAGAACCAATTTATGCTCGTGATTTGCACGCTGAAGAAAGTATGGCAATTTTACTTAAAGATGCTCTAAAGCCAAATTTAGTTCAAACATTAATTGGCACTCCAGCAATAATTCACTGTGGACCTTTCGCTAATATTGCCCATGGTTGTAATTCAATCTTGGCAACTCGACTTGCTATGTCTTATGCTGATTATTGTATTACCGAAGCTGGGTTTGGGGCTGATCTTGGAGCTGAAAAATTTTTAGATTTTAAATGTCGAATTGCCAATTTTAAGCCTAATTGTGTTGTTTTGGTTGCAACAATAAGAGCATTAAAGCTACATGGCGGAGAAAGCCAAGACAATTTGGCAGAAGAAAATCTTGATGCACTTAAAAATGGTATTTGCCATTTGAGACATCATATTAATGTGCTTAAAAATGTATATAAAATTCCTTACGTTGTTACGCTTAATAAATATGCAACAGATACCCCAAAAGAAATAGAATTAGTTAAACAAGAACTAAAAGATAGCGATATTATTGTTAATGATGTTTGGGGCAAAGGCGGAAAAGGGGCAAATGAACTTATGCAGGCCGTTATAAGCAAGTGTGAAGAAGACAATAGTAAATTTAGTTTTGCATATAAACTTAATGATTCAGTAGAAAATAAAATTTTAGACATTGTTAAAAAGGTGTATGGTGGAAAATCTGTTACTTTTACCGAACAAGCAAAGTTCGCATTAAAAACAATAAAAAAAGAAAAATTAGAAGGCTTGCCAATTATAATGGCAAAAACCCAATTTAGTCTGTCGGCAGACAAAGATTTAATTGGTGCACCATCTAACTTTAATGTAGAAGTTAAAGATATTGAAATTAGAACTGGTGCGGGATTTTTGGTAGTTGTATGCGGAAATATTTTACTTATGCCAGCACTTGGCAAAAAGCCAGCAGCACTTGGAATGACAATAGACAAAAACGAAGTTATAAGTGGTTTGTTTTAATAAAAAAGCATATTAGAAAAATCTAATATGCTTTTTTTATTCTTTTTTAACAAGACAAGCTAAGCTTTCAACGTGTGCAGTTTGAGGAAACATATCATAGGCATTTATAAATTTTAACATATATCCAGAATCCGTTAATAATTTAACATCTCTAGACAATGTGGCTGGGTCACAAGAAACATAAATAATTTTTTGCGTATTTGCATTAATCAGTGCATCAATAATACATTTTTCAACACCTTTTCGGGGTGGGTCTAAAACAACTATGCTATTTTTTTGTTTGTTTATTATTTGCGGTATTATGGTAGCACAATCTCCGCATATATTTATTAAATTTTCTATATTATTTGTTTGCTTAAGTTTGTTTGCGCTTTCTGTGGCTTCTTTAACAATTTCTATGCCATAGCAACGCTTTGCTTTTTTACAAATTTGTGCTGAAAGCAAACCTGCGCCACTATAAGCATTTATAACAACATCACTTGGCTGAATTTCTGCGAATATATCTGAATACAGTTCATCTTGAACGGCAAGATTTACCTGCATAAAGCTTGCATTGTTTACAGGATAGGTTATTCCGTTGTTGTTAACAACAAGTTCCTTAAGACCATAAACATGCTTCCAGTTGTTGGATAAAATGCAATTGTTATTAAGTTTATTAATATTTAAATTAAGACCAAAATTATTAAATTTGGTTTTAAGCTCGGCAACAAGGTCTTCTTGGTGTAATAATGTATCTGTTGTTATAACAATGGTAAATAAAAAATTGTCATTAACTTCTCGTGCAACAATGTGTTTAATTGTACCTTTTTTTGTCGCTTCATTATAGCCTGTTATATTAAATTTCTTCATAAAACTTGATATACAGGAAATTAGATCTTTAGTCCATTGCTTGCTAATAAGACAATCAGTTATTGGCAAAATATTATGCGTGTTTTTTCGGTATAAACCGATTTGGCCTTTCTCGTTAACTGGTAGGGCAATTTTATTTCGGTATCTGAATTTGTTTTTAGATACATACTTATTTATTTTTATATCTAGTCCAGCAATTTTTTTCATTAGGTGCGAGACTTTATTCTTTTTAAAGTCAACTTGGAATGAGTCGCTCATATGTTGAAGGTCACAACCTCCACACATATTAAAGTATGTGCATTCAGGTGTTACTCTATTGCTGTTGTGGTTGGTTATATTGGTGGCTTTGCCTATTGAATATTTAGATTTTGTATTAATAATTACGCCAGTTATAATTTCTTCTGGTAAGACATATGGCACGAAAACAACCTCGCCACCAATTTTAATGACACCATATGCATTATCATTCAAATCTACAACTGACTCTGTAAAAATACTATTTTTTTCCATTTTTTCGCTTTTTCTTCTTCTTTTTCTTTTTATGTTTGTTTTTTTGTTGCGGTTTGCCATTTGCAATTGTATATGGCAATCGTTTTTTCTTGCCTGTTAATTCCTTTCTTATTTGAACGGACACAAATTCTGGAACTTCTTTTACTTCGGTTACTTTTTCGTTATGCTTTTGACAGGTGAGCAAACTGAATGGTATGTACGCAAGCATAAGAATAAAAATCATAATAAAGCCCCAATTTATTCCAAAGCAATACATTGTTGTTTGCTTAACTTGATATTCTTCATTTTTATATTCGAGGTCAACTGTGTTTGTTAGGCTAGTTGAAAATACATAAATAATATAAAACAACAATAAAGCCCCTAGTATCCAAGATGCTTGAGCATTAATTATGTATAAAATCCTATTGTTTAGAATTAGGTTTATTATTGAAATTAACCAAATAATTCCAACTACAATATAGAATACAAGTGTTATTATGGATATCAAAACAATTTTGTCTTTAATTCTTTCATAGGTTAAATCTCCATTATAAATTAAGAAGTATTGATATTTGGCAGTTGTTTTGTTGTTTGCAAGAGCGGATTCATATTCCTCGTAAGTTAGCTCTCCACTTTGATATTGTGCATAATATTCAGATTTAACTTTGTTATATTCTTTTTTTAGTTCTTTTACATCGTTTTCATCGCTAAACAATGCACTTATTGCAGTTAGTGGAGTTATTCTTTCAGCTATAGGCATAGAGGAACTTTCGTACTTAGTGGCAAATTCTGGGTCATTAAAGGTGTATTCAGTATATTTATCTAACGAAAGTACAGGCATAAACATGGAAAATACGAGTAGCGTATAAAATGCTACCATGATAAATCTGAAGGCTAAATAAAGTTGTTTTTTGCTTTCCATTTTTTGCTACAAACTCCAAGGATATTATACATAATTAATTATATAAAATCAAACATAATTGCAAATTCTATTATTATAATAAAATTAATACTTTTTTATTTGAAAAAAATGACAACTAGTGTATAATAATTTGTGTAAAATAGAGAAATGGGGCGATTAATTGGGTATGAAAAGAAAAATTTTTGTTGTAATTTTTGCATCAATACTTTCGGCTTTTGTATTAAGTTTTGCATTATATAAAATTGTAGATTATTCTAATCATTACGAAATTACCTTAACAGTAGATTATGGTAACAGAGTATTATTACGAACTCTTGAAGCGGGAGAAACATATTTAATGCCAAGAGTACCAGACCGAGAAGGATATACTTTTGTTGGCTGGTATAGCGACAAGGCAAGAACCAAAGAGTTTGATTTTAATAAACCACTAAGACACAACACAACAATTTATGCAAAGTGGGAAGAAAATAAGGTGGAAAGCAATGAGTAATACATATGATTTAGCAATAATAGGTGGTGGACCAGCGGGAATAACAGCGGGAATTTATGCAACACGCTCTAATCTTAAAGTGGTTATAATTGAAGAAATGGCAATTGGCGGTCAGATTAATAGTACGCAGATTGTAGATAATTATCCTGGCTTTGGTGAAATATCCAGTCAAGATTTGTGCCAAAAATTAAATGAACATGCTGAACAACTTGGAGTAAATTTTATTTATGACGAAGTAACAGATGTTGACTTGACTTCCGATATAAAAACAATTAGCACAGGGTATTCTGGTGATATAGTTGCAAAAACCATTATAATTGCAACTGGTGCACGGCCTCGCAAACTTGGGTTACCTAATGAAGAAAGACTGATTGGTAATGGCATTTGTTTTTGTGCAATATGTGATGGCAACTTGTTTAAAGACAAAGATGTTGTAGTTGTTGGGGGTGGAAATTCTGCGGTAGAAGAGGCAATATATCTTTCTGGGATTGTGAAAAGTGTAACAATAATAAATGTGGTAGAAGGGCTACAGGCAAACGCAAATTTGGTTGAAAAATTAAACAAAATTTCAAACATATCTTGTTATTTGGACCATAAGATAGTAAAATTAAATGGTGAAGATAGCCTTAAAGGGGCATGCATAATAGACAATAAAACTGGCGAGGAAAGATGCATAGAAGCAAGCGGAATGTTTATTTCTATTGGAAGAATTCCTAACACTGAATTGTTTAAGGATCAAATAACGCTAGATAAAAACGGGTATATTGTTGCCGATGAAGACCTTAAAACGAATCTTAATGGAGTTTATGTTGCCGGTGATGTACGCCAAAAAAAGATAAGGCAAATAATAACGGCTTGTAGTGATGGTGCAATATGTGCAATTAATTGTGCTAATTACATTAAGTCTTATTAAGGGGGAAACAGGCAATGAAGTTCTTTCAAAATGATTGGGACAATGTCTTAGAAGAAGAATTTAACAAAGAGTATTTTAAGCAAATTATTAACAAGGTAGATGAGGCCTACGCAAAAACTAGGGTTTATCCACCTCGCAACAAAATTTTTTCGGCATTTAAAATGACACCATATAAAGATGTTAAAGTTGTCATTTTGGGGCAGGATCCATATCATGAAGAAGGACAAGCGCATGGTTTGTGTTTTTCAGTTATGCCAGGAATTCAAACTCCGCCTTCGTTAGTTAACATTTTTAAAGAGATTAAAAACGATGTTGGAGGATTTATTCCAGATAATGGGTATCTAGGGCCTTGGGCAAAACAAGGAGTATTGTTATTAAATACAGTTTTAACAGTTGAAGAAGGCAAGCCAAATAGTCACAGGATATTTGGCTGGGAAAAGTTTACTGATGCTGTAATTAAATCTTTAAATGAAAAAGATAATAGGGTAGTATTTTTGTTATGGGGAAATAATGCAAAGCAAAAAGCAGAGCTTATAGACCATAACAAACATACAATATTAACCGCTGCGCATCCTAGTCCGCTTTCTGCAACTCACGGTTTCTTTGGTTGCAAACATTTTAGCAAAACAAATGAAATTCTTGAAAATTCCGGGCAAACTAAAATTAATTGGCAGATAGAAAATATTACAAGGACTTTTTTCTAATGACAAAAAAAATAAGTTGTTTTTTAGTTGGCTTATTTATGGCTGTTATTATCACACTTAGTGCAGTAAGTGTGGGTAATGTTGTTAATGCCGACACAACAAAAAAACAATTTACTATTTTGTCAACAGATTTGTCTGCTTTAAATTTGACAACCGAAAAAATTGGCAATAGTCCGGTAGATGATAGCAACGGTACAATTAGACTTCCTGGCAAAAGCTTTATACCAAGTAGAGACAAAAACGAAATTACCGAATATGTTAATGATGAATTAGATTTAACCAATATTTTTGCCGAAACCAACATATATGGTACAACTCTTAGCAATATGTATATGTCGGTTTGGGTGTATTTTGGTTCAAGCTTACTTAAAGATCTTACAATTGGATTTACAAACGATGATGCATCTGTTTCTATTAAATGGACAATTTCAGCCGATGCACTTGAAACATTACTTGCAAGAACTCCAACAGATGAAGAATACTTGTTTTTTGGTGAAAATATTCCATATGGTTGGAATTGTTTGTATTTACCTTTCAGTAATGCGGTCAAGATAGGGGAGATAACGGCAAATATCGTTGGCGAAGAAAATGTAACTCTATTCAATTTAACAAAAATGATAGTTAAACAAGATGAATCTAAAATTGCAAATTGTCCACTTAAAATATATGACGTTAAGTTCATAGAAGGCTCACTCTCAGAAATTTCTTGTCCAATAAAAAATAAGGCTGTCTATATTTCTTTTAAGAGTGATGCTTTTGCAGAGCTAATGTCTACCGATATTTATACTAATGAGTATATCTCTTTCCCAACTGCAAAGGATGTTTTTTCTGCTTGTTATATTGATGATGAAAATTATTTGGAAAGTAGTGACTTAACAAAGAAATTTAAGTTAAGAGTAGACATTGGCAGTGGAGAGCCAATCCTTTATGAATTTGGGTCTGGTAATTTTAAAGTTAGAACAAATAGTATAACTTTAAAACCGAGTGTTTTAAAGCCGAATACAGACAATACCTACTTAGATGTTAAAAATTATGTTTTTAAAGCCAGTGATTATGGTAGTGGGGTTTGGTTTTTAGATAAAAACATTTCTGCAAGCGTTGGAGAAATAGTAAACATTAAATATACAATTCATAAAGCATTTGCGGACGCTGATATAAACTTTGAATCTGCTAATAGTGAAGTGCTGGAAATTGTAGATATAGATAGAGTTAATCAAGTAGTAAAAATAAAGGCATTAAAAAAGGGTACTGCAAACATTGTTGTAACTGTTAACGATGCTAGATTGGAGGATACCGATTTCGCTGAATCGGGGCTGACAAACAATGTAACAATAAATGTAAAGCAACAAGAAAAAACAACTAATGGAATGTATATATTTTTTATTATTTGTCTATGCCTAATTGTAGCAGTGGGTGGATATTTTGGCATAAAATCCATAATTCAATCTAGGAAAATGGAGGTTAAATAGCAAATGGCCTTGCAGTTTGATGATGAAGAATATTCTTCAAAGATACCTTATGATAGTGAGCCTATTTCAAGAAATACAAAGAATAATCAGTTTAAAGATGCTCAAAAGAAAAAAGATCCAAATACATCAAATAAAAACAAGTTCAACATATTTTTTATGGCAATTTGTATGGTACTTATAATTGCTATTGCTGTTCTTTATGGGCAAGTTAAGCAGGTGCAAAAGGCTAGAAATAATTACAATATTAACATTGAACAAAAAGGTGTCAATTTAACATACGCAGCAACCAAGGGTATGCTTAGCACCGTTTGTGTTGCAGCAAATACTGCTAATAATATTAGTGATGAAACGACTTTTTTTAGAGGGTCAAAATCTCAGGGTTCTGGTGTAATATTGTCGGTAGATAAAGATGCTGGCGATATGTATATAATAACAAATTATCATGTTCTTGCCAATGTTGAAACTAGAGTATATTATGGTTATTATTACATTATGCTTTGGGACGGAGAAACCCCAATTCCTGCTTCTTGTGTTGGTGGAAATTATTTGTATGACATTGCGGTTCTTAAGGTAACAGGGTCAAGTCAAGTTAAATTAAGTTCTTGCCAAGCGGTAGAAGTTGCTGACACCCAAGATGTTGTTATGGGAGAATCTTGTTTAACCATAGGAAATTCTATGGGTATGAACCTTAGAATCAGTAATGGCATTGTTTCAGTAGAAGAAGTTTTAAATGCCAAAACAGAAACTTTTACATCAATCTTTTTAAGCTTTAGTGCTGCGGTAAATAGCGGAAATAGTGGTGGTGGACTTTACGACAGCAGGGGAAACTTAATTGGCATTGTAGATGCAAAGTTCAATGATGTAAATTCATCTACTGGAACGCTAAGATATAATGAAGTTGTTCATGGTATGTTTTATGCAATTCCAAGCAATATCGCAGTTGGTGTAGCAAAAAATATTATTAGAAATAATGGTACACTTCGTAAGGCCGATATTGGTTTAACATATGGTGAAACCTATGACTATACTAGTAAAAGTATTGAAACAAATGAAGAGACTGGTGGACAAACACAATATAAATCTATTATGCTTACAACATCTGGCAAATTTAAGGCAAACGATATTATTGAAAGTTTTAGTTACGAATTTGGTGGTAAAACAATTAATGTAACTTGTGACCATATTTCTAGCATAGAAGGACATATATTTAATTGGAGCATAGGCGATACTATTACCTTTAATGTTACCGATAGCTATGGCGCCAATAGGTCGTTTGATGTTACAGTTAATTATTACGAATAATAAAATAATATGGGGTTTGACTATATAAAAATGCTTGACTTGGCACGCTTAAAAGTTGTATAATCAATTAAAATTAGCAAATAAGGAGATTAAAAATGTCTTTCGAAAAGGTAAAAAAAATCATAGCAAAAAATCTTTCAGTAGATGAATCTAAGGTTACCATGGAGTCAGACTTTGTTGCAGACCTAGGCGCAGATTCAATTGACTTAGTTGAAATATATATGGATCTTGAAGATGAATATAAAATGTCAATTCCTGATAACGAACTTCCTAACATTAAAACAGTTGGGGACTTGGTTAACTTTGTAGATAGCAAAATTAAAAAGTAATTAACAAAAAGGCCAAGGCAATGCTTTGGTCTTTTTTTATACAAAAATTATTATTGTCTTGACACTTTTATAATAATTAGTATAATTTAGTATTGTTATTTTTTGCATCTTAACAACTAAAAAATTTTAAATATTTTGTTTTATAATTTATTACCATAAAATATTAAATTGTGTTTGACTTGCGCACATAAAATACATTGTTTAATAAACAGGTACCTTGGCGACTTATACTGTGTGGCTTGATTGTTTAAGTTGGTGATAATAAAAAACAATAGAGTTTAAAAACAAATAGGCGAAAAAAACTTATGCTAACGTAGCTCAGTTGGTAGAGCAGCTGATTCGTAATCAGCAGGTCGCGGGTTCGAGTC
>CAJJIV010000019.1 GCA_905187655.1 uncultured Eubacteriales bacterium
AATATTATTTTAATTTTTATTAAGCGAATCTAAGTAATTTGCAACATCTTCTGCAAAAATTTTAACCTGTTCATATGTCAAACCGCCTTGAAAATATGCGGTATATGGTGGTCTAATTGGTCCATCGCAACTCATTTCTATGCTTGCGCCCTGAACAAATCCGCCTGAAGCCATAATAACATCATCTTCATAACCCGGCATATAACTTGGTTCTGGTGAAACAAAACTATCAACTGGTGAAGAAAATTGAACTCGCTTAATAAATTCTATCATTTTGTTCTTGTCATTAAAATCAATTCTTCTTATAATATCGTTTGGGATACAATGGACATTTGGATAAGATTTTATGCCAAATTTCTCTAAGACCTTGCCAATTAAAAGGGACCCTTTTAGTGCGTTTTTAACAACACTAGGAGCAATAAAAACACCTTCAAAATAATTTTGATAGCCTGCTACATAACTCCCAACTTCTGCACCAAGTCCAACACCAAAAAGTCTTCCTGCAATGCGGTCAACTAGTTCTTTTTTCCCTGCCACATAGCCTCCAGTTGGTGCAATTCCACCGCCAGCATTTTTAATTAAACTCCCTACAACAATATCAGCGCCTATATCAGTTGGTTCCTTTGTACTAGAAAATGTGCCATAGCAATTATCAACAAAAACAATCACTTCTTTATTAATTTGTTTAACAAACTTAATTGCTTCTGCCAGTTCTTCAATTGAAAAAGTGTCACGAGTGCTATACCCACATGATCGTTGTATATAAATTACATTTGGATTAATTTTTGTCATATATTGCACAATTGCATCATAATTAAATTTTCCATTATTAAGTTCAACTGCTTTATACTCTACACCATAATCAGACAAAGAACCAATACCCTTTTTGTTTACACAAGGTAAAAGGCTATCGTAAACATCACCAGTTATAGACAAAATTTTGTCACCTGATTTTACAATGCCCATTAAACTTGCACCAAGAGCATGGGTTCCACAGGTAATTAGTGGCGAACAAATTGCACTTTCAGCATTAAAAATATTTGCGAATAATTCATTCAATTTAATTTTACCAATATCGCTATAACCATATCCAGATGACCCATACATATGTTCTAAGGCGATTCTAGATTTTTTAAACGCATTTAATACTTTTTTTTCATTTTCTAGGGCAATATTATCAATTTGTTTAAATAAATTTTCAAGTTCTTTTTCAGATTCTTCAATTATTTTATTCATACTCTTTCTCCAAAAAGTTGTTAACTAATTTAATAATATTTTCCTTATCATCAAAATTAACCCAAATAATATTTGGCAATTTTTTAAGGTAAGTAATCTGTCTTTTTGCATAGTTTCTGCTATGTTGCTTAATTAATTCAATTGTTTTTTCTAAGGATTGCATATCATTAAGGTAATCAATAACTTCTTTATAACCAATGGCAAGACCACTTTGTAATAACTTTTCTTGACCATACTTTGCAATAAGCGACTTAACTTCATCAATAAGGCCATTATCAATCATTTTGTCTACTCTTAAATTAATGGCGTTGTATAAATCTTCTCTTTGTGGTGCAAGACCCAAAAGCAGATAATCATATTTATGATTTTTTTCAATCTTTTTAGGGTCTCCACCATTATCTAGAATTTCAAGATATCTTATTACAACTCTTGTTCTATTTTTGTCAACAAGTTTACTTGCTTCTTTATCTCGCTTTTCTAAAAGGTTAAATAGTTCATCTACCCCATTCTTTTTTAAAAACTCTTCATATTTATTTCGGACTAATGGGTCACTTTCACAATTACCAAAAGTAAAATCATTAATTAATGCATTTATATATAGACCGGTGCCACCAACAACAATTGGTAAACATTTTTTTGTCGCAATTTCCACTATACTTTTTTCGGCAAGTTCTTTCCACATTGACACATTAAATGACTGAGTAGGACTTACCACATTAATTAAATAGTGATTTATGCCTTGCATTTCATCGGTGGTAACCTTTGCTGTTCCAATATTCATTTCTTTAAAAACTTGCATACTATCGGCAGAAATAATTTCACCATTAAATTTTTTTGCCAATTGAACAGCAAGACTGGTCTTGCCAGAAGCTGTTGGGCCAACAATAATAACTATTTTTTGTTTACTCATTTACACTCCTACACTATTCTTTTAAACCATTTTTCAATTTGGTCTTTAGTGATTTTAATTACAATTGGTCTACCGTGTGGGCATAATAGTTGTGTTTCTTTTTCATCTAAGGTATTAATTAGATATTTAATTTCGGAGTCGGCCAGGCTATCTCCACCCTTAACAGCCGATTTGCAAGCCATAGTTGCAATCCTGTGTCTTAGTTCTTTTTTTACGGTAATTTTACTTTCATTTTTAAGATCTTTTAAAATCTCAGCAAAAAATTCTTTCAAATTAATATCATTCAACAAAACGGGAACTGCTGAAACTTTAAACGAACTTGCACCAAAGTATTCAATTGAAAAACCTAATGCATTAAGATCATCTAGGTGATTTGTTATATAATTTTCTTCAATAGGATTTAAATTTAAAATATATGGAACAACTAATTCTTGACTATAAAGTTCTTGCTTGTCTAATTCATCCATATATTTATCAAAAAGAATACGCTCGTGCCCTGCGTGTTGGTCAATTAGAAGCAAGGTTTCTTGCCTTTCAAGCAATAAATAAGTGTTAAATAATTTACCAATTATACGATATTGTTGTTCATTAAAATATTCTTCTTTGGTATACTGATTACAATAGATGTCAGCTGATAACTGTTCACCTGCACTTTGTGTTTCATAACTTTCGTTCATTTGTTCTAAAAGTTTACTGCCAAGTGATATACCACTCTTAAATTCATCATCGTTATGAAGAATATTTAGTGCAGAAAATAATTCTCTTCGTTGCTTAACAAGCTCTTCTGGTTCATTTACAAAATCTTTACTATTTAATGAATAACTATATGTATTTTCATCTAAATTTTGTTTAACACTTTGCATAGAGTAACTACTATTTCTATCATCATCTTCTATGCTTATAGTTGGCTCAGTACTTGCTAATTTTTCTTTGATTTCGGCACAATCTTGTTCGTTAATGCTTAATCTGTTGTCTTTGTATTCTGATATGCCAGGATTATTATTGTTGATACTAGCACTATCATTCATTTTGTTGTCCACAATATTAACAGCAAAATCTAGTCCATTAATTTTTCTGTTTACCGCTTCAAAGGTCTTTATATAAATATCACTGTTGTTTGAAAACCTAACTTCCATTTTATTAGGATGTACATTAACATCAACAAATTCATAGTCTATATCCATATATATACAATAGAATGGAAATTGCTTTTTCATTAAAAAGCCACCATATGCATTAAATACAGCACTTTGTATAGTAGAATTAAAAACATATCTATTATTAATAATAAGAGTTTCATAAGTTTTATTTGGCTTAGAAAATTCAGGCTTACCTAAGTAACCATAAATTTTAAGATAGCCATAATCTTGCTCAAAATATACCGTTTTCTCTACTGCTTCTTTACCATATACAACATAAAGAGCATCTTGCATACCTTTGCCAGAAGATGCAAATTTTTGTTTGCCATCAACAATATATTTAATAATTACAAAAGGGTTTGCCAAAATAAACCTAGAAACTAAGTTTGTAATTTCGCCTTCTTCTGTCTTTGGCTTCTTTAAAAATTTAGCACGTGCTGGAACATTAAAAAATAAATCTTCAACCAAAATATCGGTACCATTGCTTGCACCAACTTGATTAGCTTCTTCAAAGACACCACCATTAACAGAAATTGTTCCGCCAGTTTCAGCATCTGCCGTTTTACTGGTTAACTTTACCTTACTAACTGCCCCAATAGACGCAAGTGCTTCACCCCTGAACCCAAGAGTTTTTATACTAGATAAATCTTCAGCTGAAGAAATTTTGCTAGTTGCATGTGGCAAAAAAGCCTTTTTAAGGTCATCATAATAAATTCCTGAGCCATTATCTGTAACCCTAATTTTAGTTATTCCACCATTTTCTACTTCAATTGTAATATTAGTGCTTCCGGCATCTATTGAATTTTCCACAAGTTCCTTTACAATAGAAGCAGGACGCTCAACAACTTCGCCCGCCGCAATCTTATTGTAAATACTAGGTTTCAAACAATTTATACGCATTGTTTTTTGTCTCCCCTTTTCCTATTTTTTTACTTTATCAACTAAATTTTGCAAGGTAGAAAAAGCCACTAATGGCGAAACGGTGTTCATATCAATGTCACTAAGAATATTCAATACTTCAGTAACATTAATATTTTCTTTGGTCTTAGAACTTGTCAAAGTCTTCTCATTAAAACTATTTTTTGTTGCAGAACTATTTGCAGTCTCTTGAAAATATAAAATCTCCTTTGCTCTTGCTATTATCTCTTCTGGAAGCCCTGCAAGTTTAGCAACTTCAATACCAAAGCTCTTATTTGCACTCCCTCTTGCAATCTTGTGCAAAAAGATAATGTTATTATTAACTTCTTTAACAAGTACTCTATAATTTTTTACCCCTTCTATTTTGCCTTCAAGGTCAGTTAGTTCGTGGTAATGGGTTGCAAATAAAGTTTTACAAGTTAAATGTTTGGATAAATATTCTACAACACTCCATGCAATACTTAATCCATCGTAAGTAGAAGTCCCTCTACCAACTTCATCTAATAACAACAAACTTTGTTTAGTTGCATTATTCAAAATGCCAGCAACTTCTGTCATTTCAACCATAAACGTACTTTGTCCAAATGCCAAATCATCACTTGCACCAATTCTTGTAAAAATTCGATCTGTTATAGCAATACTAGCAGATTTTGCAGGAACAAAAGAACCAATGTGTGCTAAAAGTGTAATTATGGCAACTTGGCGCATATAAGTGCTTTTACCAGCCATATTAGGGCCAGTTATAATCATTGTTCGGTCTTCTTCGCTGTCTAAATAGCAGTCGTTAGGGACAAAATCATTTCCATTTAATAGTTGTTCAATTACTGGGTGCCTACCACTTACTATTTCAATTTTGTTTATGCTATTATTAATAATTGGTCTACAATAATTGCCTTCTTTGGCAACAATGGCAAAAGCAATTAAAGTATCAATTACTGCAATTGCTTTAGATAATTGTTGTAAAAGTGGAACTTTACTTTGTAAAAAGGACTTAATTTCAGCATAAAGATTTGCTTCAAGTACAATGGCATTTTGAGTACAATTTAAAATCTTGTCTTCCATAACTTTAAGTTCTTCATTAATAAATCGTTCACCATTTGTGGTAGTTTGTCTTCTTATCCAGTTTTTAGGAACAAGGTCAACTTGCCCCTTAGATACTTCTATGTAATAACCAAATACACGGTTATAAGAAACTCTTACGTTTTTAATACCTGTTTCTTGTTTAATTTTTGCTTCAAGTTCAATTAACCATTGTTGTCCCATAAGACCAGCATTGTTATAGTCATCTAATGTTCTGTCAAATCCAGCCTTAATATATCCACCTTCTTTTAAAGTAGTTGGTGGGTCATCTTTAATGCTTCGTTCAAGTATGTCAATAATGTCATCAAAATTACCCAAATTTGATAATTGCAATTTTAATAAGGAACAAGTAACAGAATTTGATAATTGTTTTTTTAACTCATTAGCTTTAATTAGTGAGCCTTTAAGAGAAACGCAGTCTTTAGGCATAATGTTGCCATATGCAATTTTACCAGTAACTCTTTCAATGTCGTAGATTGAACTTAATGTTGCACTAACTTCATCAACCAACATTTGCTTATTTAATAACTCTTCTACTGCATCTAATCGGTCGTTAATTATGTTTTCATCTCTTACCGGCTCTTCTATGTAAGACCTAAGAAGCCTTGCACCCATACTTGTTTTTGTTCTATCAAAAAGCCCTATTAAAGAACCTTTTTTCTTTCTAGTAGTCATGTTTTCGGTTAGTTCAAGGTTTCTTCTTGTGTTAGAATCAAGGTATAAATATAATTCAGATTTTTCCTTGTAAATTTTGTTTATATTAGAAAGTAATCTTTTTTGTGTTTCATTTAAATATTCAATTAGACCGCCCACGCTCATTACAATTTCTTTGTCATCATCAGTTAAATCAAAAACAGAAAGATTTGCTACACCGAACTGAACTTTACAAGTCTTTAATGCTTGACTATATCCAAAAGCATAATCTTCATATTGCGAAAATTTAGGAACAATTCCAAGTTTTACCAGTTGAATTTTGTCTTCTAATTGTTTTGCTTCAGAATTTACAATAATTTCACTTGGCTTTACTCTGGACAAAGTATCCTCCAAAGTCTTAATGCTATCACATTTAATTGCATTTAGCTTGCCAGTTGTTATATCTGCATAAGAAACACCCAAACCATTACCCTTTTTAGCTATAGACATTATGTAATTGTTTGTTTTTTCATCTAGGTTTTCGGTAAGCGTTCCTGCAGTAACGATCTTAACTACTTCTCGTTCCATTATTTCACTTGGTTTAGTTAGTGATGGGTCACCCATTTGGTTGCAAACTGCAACTTTGTAACCTGCTTGGACAAGTTTTGGTAAATAGTTGTCTATTGCATGAATAGGAATTCCACACATAGGTGCTCGGTCGTTCCCTTTTCCACATTCTTTTCCTGTTAGGGTTAGGTCTAGTACCTTAGATGCAATAATGGCATCATCAAAAAACATTTCATAGAAGTCGCCAAGTTGATAAAACAAAATTGCATCACCATATAGTTGACTTGCTTCAAGATACTTACGCATCATTGGCGAATATTTGTCTTTTTGTGCAATAATATTAGAATTTACCATATAAAACTGTCAGTTTAGACTTAGTTATAGTAACCTGTCTAAAGTCTCCTATATAACTTTCGGCACTTGCATCTTTTTCAAGTGCAACATAAACGTTTTTGTTTTGTTCACTAGAACAAGCCAAATAGTTTTTATTTGTTCCTTCAATTAAAACTTCAATAGTTTTTCCAACCTGTGATTCTGAAATTTTAGAAGCAATCTCTCGTTCTAATTCAATTAATTTTGCAAGTCGTTCCTTTTTGATGGCAAGTGGAATTTGGTTTTCCATTTTGTCAGCAACTGTTCCCTTCCGCCTGCTATAAATAAAACCAAAAATTTGCTGATATCCAACTTCTTTAATTAGGGATAGAGTTTCATTAAAATCTTCTTCGGCTTCTCCAGGAAAACCAACAATAATATCGGTAGTTAAACCAACATCAGGAATTTTTTCTTTAATTTTTTTAATAATAGAAAGATAATGTTCTCTTGTATATTTTCGGTTCATTTTATCTAATATTAAAGAACTGCCACTTTGAACAGGCAAATGAATGCTATGGCAAATATGTTTAGAATTTGCTATTGTATCAATCAGCTCATCAGATAAATCTTTTGGGTGACTAGTCATAAATCTAAGCCTAAATTTATAATCAAACTTATCTATTGCTTTAAGCAAATTAGGAAATGAAACATTTTCATCTTCAATATCATTTCCATAAGAATTTACATTTTGACCTAGCAATGTAATTTGTTTGTAGCCTTCATTTAATAAACTCTTCACTTCATCTAAAATGTCTTGCATTGGTCTAGATATTTCTCTGCCTCTGACATATGGCACAATACAATAAGTGCAATAATTGTTGCAACCAAAAGAAATGTTAACATAAGCATTTACCCCACTTGTTCGATAAAACTCGTTAGCATCTTTACCACTTTCTCTTTTATCAATAATTGCAATTTTACTTTTGTTTTCCTTATACCAGGATAAAAATATTTCTTTAAAATCAACAAGATTATGCGTTCCGATAATTATGTCTATAAAAGGAAATCTTTTTTTAAGTTCTTCGGCTCTACTATCTTGTTGTGTCATACACCCTGCGACAGCCAAACATTTAAGTTTTCCAGATTTTTTGTTCGCTTTAAGGTTCCCAATAAAACTTTCTATTTTCTTTTCGGCACTTTCTCTAATAGTGCAAGTATTTATTACAACTATGTCAGCATCTTTAGCATCGCTTGCCTCGCTCATCTTTAATGAAGAAAGCATACCAGCAAACTTTTCACTTTCGTGAACATTCATCTGACAACCAAATGTTTGTATAAAATATTTCCAATTAAATTCATTTTTTTCCATAATGTAATATTATACAATGAAAAATATTATTTTTCAACTAATTAAGCAAATTTGAATAATACTATTAAACTTATAAATACTAATAATATGAAGGCTTCCACTGGTAAAAAACTATTAATCACATTAGAGATTATTACTCTTTGTTTTACTTTTATTGCAAGTTCTCTCTTGCTTGCTTTTAGCATTGCTACCAAAGATGCAAAGTTAGACTCTAGCAAATTATCTTCGATTAATTCTAGCATAATGTATGTTTCAGCAAGTGGAGAAGAAGCAAAAAATACTAACAGCAATATTGCTTTAAGTCAATTGCATGATTATACAGTTAATGCATTTATTGCAAAGGAAGACAAAAGGTTTTACAAACACCATGGTTATGATTTAATAAGAATGTTTGGAGCCTTAAAAAATAATATAAAAAATAACGAAGTTGTAGAAGGTGGCTCCACTATTACTCAACAACTTGTGAAAAACACACATACAACAGGCGAGAAAACAATTAAGAGAAAGCTTAATGAAATTAAAATTGCAAGTGAACTTGAAGACAATTATACCAAAGAAGAAATTTTGGAGATGTACTTAAATACTATTTATTTTGGAAACAATTGTTATGGCATAAATGAAGCCAGCAAATATTATTTCAATAAAAGTGCAAGCCAATTGTCAATTGCTGAAAGTGCTATATTGTCAGGTCTTATATCTGCACCAAGTGTATATAACCCCAAAACAAACTTAAATCAATCTAAAAAAATGGGTAAAATTGTGTTAAATTTAATGCAAGAGCAAAATTACATTACAGAGACAGAAAAGCAAGAGGCAGAAAAAGAAATTGATTCAATAACCCTAAACATATCTAGTGATTACATTAACCAATACCTATCTTATGCAACAAAAGAAGCCTTGCAGATTTTAAACTTAAATTCATTTGATAGTAATAACGACATTGTTATTATAACGCATCTAAACACACAGGCACAAAACAAACTTGCTAGCGAAATCTTTAATACTGAATATTTAATTGAAAATGAAAATGGAATAACTCCAGACAACTGTGCTTGTTTAATAGACAATGATACTGGAGGAATTGTTGCCTTTGCTGGGAAAAGTGAATATGATTTAACTACCTTAAGGCGACAACCTGCAAGTACTATCAAGCCAATTATGGTGTATGCCCCTGCCTTTGAAAGTTTGGGGTACTCTCCTGCCACCTTAATTTTAGATGAGCCAATTAATTTTTCAGGATATTCACCGCATAATGCAACAAAGCTATATTATGGTTATACAAGCATAAGAGACAGCTTAATTAGAAGCACAAACATACCAGCTGTAAAAACTCTTAACGAAGTTGGCATAGAAAACGGCAAAAAGTTTGCTGAAAATCTTGGCATAACTTTTAATGAAGATGATAACAATCTTGCATTGGCATTAGGTGGATTTACCGATGGTGTGACAATAACCGAACTTGCTGGAGCATACAGTGCTTTTGCAAATGGCGGTTATTATATTCAACCCCATTTTGTTAAAGAAATAATTATTAATGGAACAAGTGTTTATAAAGAAAACTATACTAAAAAAAAGGTAATGAGCGAGTCTACTGCTTACTTAATGACTGACATACTTAAAGATGTTGCAAAGCGTGGCACTGCACGCAAACTTAACAAATTAGGAGATTATGTTGCATCTAAAACAGGAACTAACGCAACTGACAATAATAATCTAGATGCAATTAATGTTAGTTATACTACTGAACACACCGCAGTTTGTTGGTTTGGTAACACATCAAACAATAATGGAAGTATGGATAAAAGAATTAATGGAAGTACCTATCCAACCATTATTGTAAAAAATTTGTTTGAAACAATTTATGAGAATAATCAACCTGCCGACTTTACTATGCCATCAAGCGTTGTTAAAGTTAAATTAGATGCAAATGAATATAAAAATAATCATTTAATATATCAAGCGAATGAAGATTGCAACAAAACAATTGAAGAAGTTTTTGATAAAAATAATATTCCAGAAAAAAAAGAAAGTTTCATTATTCATAATAATGAAACTAAACTTTTTATTAACTTTATGATGTAAGTTATTTTATAAACAAACTATCCTCTGTCATTTCAGCAGGTTTTTTTAACTTCATCATTTCTAATAATGTTGGAGCAATATTACCTAATTTCCCGTTGCTTTTTAATTTTGCATTTCTAAATTCTTTGCCAAAAATAAACAATGGAACAAGATTGGTCGTGTGAGAAGTACAAACTGAACCATCTTTATATAACATTTGCTCAGCATTTCCGTGGTCGGCAGTAACTATTGCACTTCCGCCAATTTCTTCAATTTTATTAAGAAGTTTACCTAAACATTCATCTACCGAAGTAACCGCTTTTATACAAGCATCTAAATTGCCGGTATGGCCAACCATATCAGGATTTGCATAATTTAAAATCAAACAATCAATGCCACTATCTAATAGTTCAATTGCCTTATCGGTAACTTCATATGCACTCATTTCTGGTTGAAGGTCATATGTTGAAACCTTTGGACTATTTACCAAAACTCTTTTTTCTAATTCAAAAGGTTTTTCAATGCCACCATTAAAGAAAAATGTTACATGAGCATACTTTTCAGTTTCAGCAACTCTGCCCTGAGACAACCCTAAATTGCTTAAATATTCACCAAGAGTATTGTGAGGAACTCGTGGTGGAAAAGCAATCTCACAGCCAACAAAACTTGCATCATATTGTGTCATACATACATAGTAAACCTTTTTGTATCCACCTTCTCGTTCAAAATTATCAAAATCTTTGTAAATAATTGAACGAGTTATTTCTCTTGCTCTATCTGTTCTGTAATTAAAAAAGATAATAGAATCGTTTTCATTAACACCAGCATAATCGCCAATCACAATAGGTTCAACAAATTCATCGGTAAGACCATTATTATAACTTTCATTAATAGCTGTTATTGGGTTAGAATAATATATTCCCTTACCCGCCATTAGGTTGTCGTAGCCTTTTTTTACTCGCTCCCATCTGTTATCTCGATCCATTATGTTATATCTGCCACAGATGGTTGCTATCTTGCCCATACCAACATCTTTTAACTTATCTTGAACTAGTTTAATAAAGCCTTGTCCACTGGTTGGCGGAGTATCCCTGCCATCAGTAATTATATGAATTAGCAAATTTTGCAAGTCGTTTTTCTTTGCAAGGTCAATTAAAGCAAACAGGTGTTCAAGTTTGGAATGAACTCCTCCATTTGAAACCAAGCCGACAATATGTAGCGTGGAATTGTGTTTTTTACAATTTTCAATTGCTCCCATAAACGCAGGATTTTTAAAAAAGTCACCATCTTCTATTGCTTTTGATATTGCGGACGAGTCTTGATATATCACTCTTCCTGCACCAATATTCATATGTCCAACTTCACTATTGCCCATTTGTCCATCTGCCAAACCGACATACGAACCACTTGCATTTATTAAGGTATGTGGGCAATTTTGCCATAACCAATCTAGGGTTGGAGTATTTGCTTGTTTTACTGCATTTCCTTCATACCTATTGCTTTCTCCAAGACCATCTAAAATTATTATTGCCTTCGTCTTTTTAGCCAATTTAAATTCCTCCTTTAACAAAAGAATTATAACATAATTACTGGTCTTTTGTGAAATAATTTTTAATTAAAACAAAAAAAAGAAGCAAACATTTTTGCTTCCTTTTTGCCTTATATTTTTTCAACAAGTTTAAGATCTATTTTGCCTTGTTCATCAATTTTTAATACTTTAACTTTAACTCGGTCGCCAAGATTAACAACATCTTCAACTTTCTCTACCTTTTTATCGGCAAGTTTAGAAATATGAATCATACCATCAATACCATGCTTAATTTGAACGAAGGCGCCAAAAGGCTTAATAGTAACAACTGTTCCATCGTAAATTCCACCAACTTCTGGTTCAAAACAAATTTCCAAAATCATTTCTTTTGCTTGTTGAGCAGACTTTTCATCATCGGTGGTAATCATAACTCTACCATCATCTTCAATGTCAATTTTAACACCAGTTTCATCAATAATCTTGTTTATTGTTTTTCCACCAGAGCCAATAACATCTCTAATTTTGTCAGGGTTAATTGTAAATTGAATAATTTTTGGAGCATATTTGCTTAATTCTTTTCTTGGTGCAGGAATTGTAGCAAGCATCTTTTGCATAATTTCAAGTCTGCCAACTCTAGCTTGTTCAAGTGCGGTTGTTAAAATCTTTTTGTCTATGCCCTTAATTTTAATATCCATTTGAATGGCGGTAATGCCTTTTTCAGTACCTGTAACCTTAAAGTCCATATCGCCATAGAAATCTTCTATACCTTGAATATCAGTTAAAATAGCAACATCGTCTTCATTTTTTATTAGTCCCATTGCAACACCAGCAACAGGAGCCTTAATTGGAACGCCTGCATCCATAAGAGAAAGCGTAGATGCACAAGTGCTTGCCATTGAAGAACTTCCGTTGGAAGATAAAACTTCACTTACAAGTCTTATTGTATAAGGGAACTCTTCCTCGCTAGGAATAACAGGTTCAAGTGCACGTTCTGCAAGTGCACCATGGCCAATTTCACGCCTTCCAGGAGCCTTAAGTGGTCTTGCTTCTCCAGTTGAATATGGAGGCATATTGTATTGATGCATATATCTCTTTTCTTCTTCTGGGTCCAAACCATCTAGCTTTTGTACGTCACCAATTGAACCAAGTGTTAATGCGTTTAATACTTGTGTTTGTCCTCTTGTGAATACACTGCTTCCATGAACTCTTGGAAGAACTCCAACTTCGCACCAAATTGGTCTAATTTCGGTTAACTTTCTGCCATCAGGTCTTATGTGCTGATTAAAGATCATGTCTCTAACAATTTCTTTTTTAACTTTGTATAAGGTATCAGCAATTTCACGTTTTTTGCCTTCAAATATCGTTTCAAAATGTTCAAATACATCTGCTTCAACATCTTCAACAGCATTATGTCTTACCATTTTATCCGTTGTTGGAGCAAGTGCTTCTTTAAGTTTGTCATAGGCATATTCTTTTACAGCCTTTTCAATGTCTTCAGGAATTTGGTAGTAATCTATTACGGCTTTTTCCTTGCCAATTTTCTTTTGAATATCTTCAATAAATGCAACCTCTTGCTTAATATATTCATGTGCAAACATAATTGCATCAAGCATTGTTTCTTCACTAACTTCCTTAGCGCCTGCTTCAACCATCATAATGGCATCTTTTGTTCCACTAACGGTTAAATGCATTAAGCTTTTTTCCATGTCAGCACAAGATGGGTTTAAAACAAACTTGCCATCAATTAATCCAACAACACAAGAACCAGTTGGACCAGCGAAAGGTATGTCAGATATAGATAACGCAACACTGCTACCTATCATTGCAAGAACTTCAGTTGGGAAATTGTTATCTACTGAAAGTGGTGTTGCAACAACAGCAACATCATTAAAAAACCCCTTTGGGAACAAAGGTCTTAGTGGTCGGTCAATCAATCTAGAAATTAAAATTGCCTTGTCACTTCCTCTTCCTTCCCTTTTTTTAAATCCGCCAGGAATTTTACCTACCGAATACATTTTTTCTTCAAAGTCTACTCCAAGTGGAAAGAAGTCCATTCCTTCTCTTGGTGCTTTACTCATAGTTACATTAACCATTACTGCACTCTCTCCGCAAGAAACAATGCAAGTTCCGTTGGCATAACCAGCATACTTACCGCTTTCAACGGTAATTTGTTTGCCACATAAATCAAGTACAAATTTGTGATCTTCCATTTCTCTTCTCCTCTTAAAACAAGGCCCTTCCTTGTTTCTGTTTTATTTTATATACTTATTATATATAACACCTTAAAAAATAAAGTTAGGGTGAACGAACAACAACCCGTTCACCCCTAATTTTACTTACTTTCTAATACCAAGTTTTTCAATTAAAGCACGGTAGCCTTCTAGGTTAGTAGATTTGTAGTAGTCTAGCAAACCACGTCTTTGACCAACCAATTGTAACAAACCACGTCTTGAGTGATTGTCATTTAAGTGCTCTGTTAAGTGACTTATTCTTTCGCTTAAAATAGCAATTTGAACTTCTGGAGACCCAGTGTCACCTTCTTTTCGTTGGTACTCAGCAATAATTTTGCTTTTTGTTTCCTTTTCCATAAATTTTCTCCTTATTATATTTTCACTAGAGTCTGCGTAAGCCGTTGGAGTATTCGGTAAACCCAGACTAAAGCACTATAAGTTATATTAGCATATTTTTGTATTTTTGTAAAG
>CAJJIV010000020.1 GCA_905187655.1 uncultured Eubacteriales bacterium
GTTAATTTTTATATATATTCTAGTAGAATAATTACTGGCACTTTTAGGACAGTAATTGGAAATTTTGAAAAAGATAGGTTTAAAGGTATAATTGAAGCAGTAATTAATGTTGTGGTTTCATTGGCACTAGTCAAAATTTTAGGTATAGCAGGAGTATTACTTGGCACCATTACCAGTTGTTTGTGCACATCAATATGGGTCGATCCTTATATGATATATAAATATGAGTTTAAAAAATCGCTAAAAAGTCATTTTAAAGATATTTTACAATACTCAGTTGTAACTTTTATAATTGGTGCAATTACATTTGCTACATGTTATTTTATTCCAAACACAAAATTAATATATTTTTGCTGTAAATTATTAATTTGTATAATTTTACCAAATTGTTTATATCTATTAATATATCATAAAAATTCTGCGTTTAAAGATTTATTAAGTATGTTACGAAGCTTTTGGGGTAAGCAAAGTAAGGTAGTAGTAAACACTGATGCTGATACTTTTGGTTTACAAATTATTGACACAAAGCCATTAATGGATAACGATGGAAAGGTGGAAGATTCTAATCTTACGTCTGACATAACAGGAACTAAAAATATGGCCGAGCTGAAAGTAGAAAAAACTTATAAAGATGAATCTTCAACAGAAGTAACAGGCAAAATTGAAACAGAAAATATTCAAACCAACAATAAGGATGAGTTAAATAATCATAAAAAAGAATCTTAGTATATGATTTAAGAATATAAAACACAAAAAAGTAATATTTATTTGACACTGGATAGCTTACATCTTATAATAACAATAATAGGAGAATTGATATGAAAGTATTATTAACAGGTGGGCTTGGATATATTGGCTCACACACCGCAGTACAATTGTTAAATGCTGATTACGAAGTTGTTATTGTTGACAATTTGTCTAATAGTAATTTATCAGTTAAGGGCAAAATTGAAAAAATAACCGGCAAAAAGGTCGTTTTTTATAAATATGATATGAGAAACGAAAGACTTTTAAGAAAAATTTTTGAACAAAACAAGATTGATGCGGTTATTCATTTTGCAGGGCTTAAAGCGGTTGGAGAATCTGTTCAAAAGCCAATTGAATATTATGAAAATAATCTTGAAAGTACCATAAATCTTTTAAAGATAATGCGAGAATTTAATGTAAAAAATCTGGTATTTAGTTCATCAGCTACCGTTTATGGCAAGGCAGAAAAAATGCCAATTCTTGAAGACTTTCCTACAAGTGCAACAAACCCATACGGCAGAACTAAACTATTTATTGAAGAAATTTTAAAAGATGTTTATATTTCAGATAATTCTTTTAATATTGCAATATTAAGATACTTCAATCCTGTTGGCGCGCATGAAAGTGGGTTGATTGGAGAAAATCCAAAGGGAATACCTAATAATTTAATGCCATATATAACCAGAGTGTCGGTTGGCGAGTTAAAAGAACTTAGTGTATTTGGTAACGACTACAACACCAAAGATGGTACCGGTGTTAGAGATTACATTCATGTTGTTGATCTTGCAGAAGGACATCTTTGTGCACTTAAAAAGTTGCAAGAAAAATGTGGATATGTTGTCTATAACCTTGGAACTGGTCACGGATATAGTGTACTTGAAATGGTTGAAGCATATAACAAATGTTGTGGTGGCAAAGTAAAATATAAATTTGCACCAAGAAGACCTGGCGATATAGATGAATGCTATGCATCGCCTAAAAAGGCGGAACAAGAGCTTGGGTTTAAGGCAACTCATACACTAGAAGACATGTGTAGTTCAGCATATAACTTTCAATTAAAGGAACTAAAAAGACAACAAAAAAGAAGTAAAAATAAATAATTAAATTTATAAAATATTAGGCAGGCCTATTGTATGATTAGGTCTGCTTTTTTATGTTTATCATTAACAATACAATTGCAAGAAAAATATAGAATTATGTGCAATTCTATTTTAATATAAATTAACTTTTTACGTAATTTAAATTTTATAGGCATATGGAATAAACAGACCTTTCCCTTATAGACTTTCTTTGACTTTTATTTGTTTCTGTTCTGCTATTGACATAAATAAAAAAGGAATTATAATATGAAATAAGAGAAGAGAAATGAAAAGAGAACAACAATTTGCACTATTTTTAGATAAAAAAGGAAAAGTTATAAAAGCCAAAATTGAACGCCTTACCGAAGAACCAATTTCAGACAAATCACAAATTTTTATAAACATTAATTGTATACAGAGTGGTGGGGAACTGGTATCATATCTGCGCTTATACACAGTGCCATATGCTTCTGAAAAATTGGTACTAGATATGATTTATGTGTACAGCAAATTTAGAGGACAGGGAATTGGTAAAAAGATGTTTGAGCTTTTGCCAGATGCAGTAAAAGATTTGCACAAAACTAAACTTGTTGGGGCCTATTTGCCCAATAATTATGCTGAAGATTGTGCTAGTGGCATAGAATTTAATGAAAAAGATGCAAACGTAACCGCCAGTTTTTATAAACGAAACGGTTTTCAATTAATAAGAGCTAAGAATATATGGTCTAACAAAAATATTGGTTTACAAGATTTTGAATTTGGAGGATTGTCGGCAAATACAATTGTATATTTGCCATTGCCACTAAAACAAAATAAATATATTAATTACAACGGTTTTCTTTTGCATAAAGATGATGAATATAAGCTAAAAGAAATTTTAAATAAAACTTCGGCTTGCACACAAGAATTTGAATTATAAGTGCAACGCAAATAATTTTACGAACTAAAAGACACTTTATTAATTGTAAAGTGTCCTTTTATTAGTTAAAAATCTTAAATTTAAGAAGTTTTTAGATATGTTTTTAAAGTTTTGTTAATAACCTTATTTTAGAAACAGACCACATAATTAAAACTTATTATAAAGTAAAACTAATCTTTATTATTTTTAAGAAGTTCAATTCTCGCCTTGCGATAATCACTTGCTTCTTTAAGAAGTTCATCTGCTCTTGCTGGGTCTTTCTTTGATAAGATAAAGTATCTAGATTGCAGGTCGGTGAAAGAACGATAGTCTTTGCTTGCAAATGGTGGGTCAATGGTAAGTTTTGGTTCTTTGGTTGGGTTGTATCTGTATAATGGCCAGTAACCAGAAAGAACCGCATCTTTTTCCATTTCCTGGGATTTAGTCATATTAACACCGTGATTAATGCAAGGAGCATAGCAAATTACAATTGCAGGACCATTGTGTTTTTCTGCTTCGGTTAATGCGGTAATAACCTGTGTCGCATTTGCCCCCATAGAAACGCTTGCGATATAAGTGTTTGGATAGTTCATTGCAATTGCTCCTAGGTCTTTTTTGTGTGTTTGTTTGCCACTCGCTGCAAATTTCGCCACACTGCCCATTGGGGTAGACTTGCTGGCTTGTCCGCCAGTATTACTATAAACTTCGGTATCTAGAACTAAAATTTTAACATTTTCATTGCTACTTAAAACATGGTCAATTCCGCCGAAGCCAATGTCATAAGCCCAACCATCTCCACCCAGAATCCAGAACGATTTTGGTGTTAAGCAACTGTTTAATGATATAACATTCTTTGCAAATTCAACGGTTTCTTCATTTTTGTCTTCTTTTTGACAATAGCTTAAAATTGATTCTCGCATTGCATCAGTTTTTTCACCGTTTAACCAGTTTTGAATATTTTGTTTAAATGCAGGGCTAAGTGGAAGATTTAATCCGTTTTTCATAATCTCTTCAAGAGATGCGGTATTTTTCTTATGAGCAAGGTACATACCATACCCAAATTCAGCATTGTCTTCAAACAAGCTATTGCTCCATGCAGGGCCTTGACCTTTTTTGTTCTTGGTGTATGGGCAAGTTGGGTTGCTTCCACCATAAATAGAAGAACAGCCAGTTGCGTTTGCAATAATTAAATGTTCACCAAATAATTGAGTTAATAACTTAACATATGGGGTTTCACCACAACCGGCACAAGCACCAGAAAATTCAAACAATGGCTTTTTAAACTGGCTACCTTTAATGGTAGAAAGTGGGAAGATACTTTGTTCGTTTTCAAGTTCACTAACAAGTTCATATTTGTTATTTTCACTTTCAAGATACTGTTCCTTGTCTACCATGGCAAGAGCTTTTTTAATGGCAGGGCAAACATTAACACAGTTTTCACAAGAAGTGCAATCTTTTGGACTGCATTGAATAGCAAAGTCTTTACCAGGTATTCCTAGTGCTGGTTTTGCTCCTAATTTTTTACTTAATGTAGAACCACTTTCAACAAGATATGGTCTTATGCAACCATGTGGGCAAACAAGTGCACACTGGTTACATTGAATGCAATTTTCAGAAATCCAAGTAGGAATAAAGGTTGCGATATTTCTTTTTTCAAGAGCGGTAGTTCCTGTTGGAACTTCTCCATTTGGTGTAAATGCTGAAACAGGAAGGTCATCGCCTTGTTGAGTTAAAATTGGTTCAATAACTGAATTAAAATATGGATCCGTACAAGAAGAACCTATATTTGCACCTGTAGTTTGGGTAGCCCAAGTGCTTGGAACTTCAAATTCCCACATGTGTCCATCTGCCGAGTCAATAGCTTTAATATTCATTTGAACAACAGCATCACCTTTTTTGCTGTAAGTTTTAACAACGGCTTCTTTCA
Source organism: uncultured Eubacteriales bacterium (assembly GCA_905187655.1). Lineage (GTDB taxonomy): Bacteria > Bacillota > Clostridia > Christensenellales > UBA1242 > UMGS1908. The sequence goes on from CAJJIV010000020.1 coordinate 4,652, forward strand.
TTTTTTCGCTAACAAAATTCCAAGGCATTAAATTTGTTAGTTTAAAGAAACAGGCTTGCATAATTGTGTTTATACGGTTATTTAATCCTACTTCTTTTGCAATTGCGTTTGCATTAATAACAAACATACGCAAATGTTTTTTTGCAATTTTTTGCTTCATAGAAGCAGGAAGTTCGTTTTCTATTTCATCTTTGTTCCAAGGGCAGTTCAGCAAAAAGATGCCGTGGTCTTTAATACCAGATAAAACATCAAACTTTTTAACGTAAGTAGGGTTATGACAAGCAATAAAATCGGCATTTGCACAAAGGTAGGTTGATTTAATTGGTTGTTTACCAAATCTTAAATGAGATATTGTTACCGAACCAGATTTTTTGCTGTCGTAAACAAAATATGCCTGAGAATATAAATTGGTATAGTCACCAATAATTTTAATACTGTTTTTATTTGCACTAACAGTACCATCACTGCCAAGTCCATAGAACTTACATTCAACGGTACCAGCAGGTAGAGTATTTATGTGTCGTTTTACAGGAATACTAGTGTTTGTTACATCATCATCTATGCCAACCGTAAAGTGATTTTTAGGTCTAGGCGAAGCCATATTTTCAAAAACTGCAAGCACATGGTCGGGGTCAAAGTTTTTAGAAGATAGGCCATATCTTCCGCCAATTACTCTTATGTTAGAAACTCCATTTTCAAATAGGGCAGAACAAACATCGGTATAAAGTGGTTCACCAACTGCACCTGATTCCTTGGTTCGGTCTAGAACGGTGATTCGCTGTGTGGTTTTAGGAAGAGCTTTTAATAGATGCTTAGCACTAAATGGTCGGTATAATCTTACTTTAACAACGCCAACTTTTTTGCCGTTTTTAACGAGATAATCAACCGTTTCACTAATAGTTTCGGTGCTGCTGCCCATTGCAATAATAATGTCGGTCGCATCTTTGGCACCGTAATAGTCAAATAATTTATATTTTCTGCCTGTCTTTTCGGAAATTAAACCAAATGTTTCTTCAAGTAATTCAGGAAGAGCGTTATAAAAACTGTTGCATGCTTCACGGTTTTGAAAGTATACATCTCCATTTTGTGCGGTTCCGCGTTGTGTTGGGTTGTCTGATGAAATGGCAGATTGTTTAAATTTTTGGATAGCATTATGATTTATCATAGTTTTAATGGTGTCATAATCTATTTCTTCAATCTTATTAATTTCGTGTGAGGTTCTAAAGCCATCAAAGAAGTGCAAAAAAGGAACACGTGATTTAATAGTGGTTAAATAACTTGCAAGAGCTAAATCTTGTGCTTCTTGAACAGAAGCGGAACAAAGCATCGCAAATCCCGTTGCCCTAGTCGCCATAACGTCGCTATGGTCACCAAAAATTGAAAGTGCATGTGTTGCTACCGTTCTAGCGGCAACATTAATTACGCAAGGTAATAACTCACCAGCAATTTTGTACATATTAGGAATCATTAATAGCAAACCTTGAGATGATGTAAAGGTTGTTGTAAGTGCACCGCTTGTTAGAGCACCATGCAGAGCACCGGCAGCTCCTGCTTCTGATTGCATTTCAGTTACTTCAACTTTGTTTCCAAAGCAATTTAACTTTCCAGCTGTTTTCCATTCATCTATCATTTCAGCCATGGTAGAAGAAGGAGTAATTGGGTAGATGATAGCCATATCTGATAGTGCGTAAGCCATATTGGCGGTTGCGGTATTACCATCTACGGTTATGAATTTTTTCATATAAGACCTCACTAATTTATTGAAATTTTAACTAGACTATATTATAATCAATGTACAAAATTAAAGTCAAACAATTAAACAGGATTACATGATTTTTTAACTAAAAATTTGAACTTTGCTTTGTTATATTTTTGCCAAAAAAGGAGTAAAAATGCACAGATATAAAATAGTATTTGAATATCTTGGAACAAATTTTTCAGGATACCAAGTTCAGCCCGAAAAACGCACCGTTCAAGGTGAAATGGAAGGAGTGTTATCTAAAATTATTGGCGAACCAGTAAAAATTTATGCAAGTGGAAGAACGGATTCAGGTGTTCACTCTCTAGGACAAGTGGCTCACTTTGACACAGAAAAAAGCCTTGTTTCATCATTTGTGTTAAGCCAATTAAGCAAGCAATTGCCACAAGATATATCAGTAAAAAGCTTTTGTGAAGTAGATGAAAATTTTGATTCCAGATTTTCAGTAAAGAAAAAAACCTATTTATACAAGTTTTACCTATCTAGATATACCCGCGCGGTATACAATGGATTGGCACTTAGAGTTAATGATAATGTTGATATTAAGAAAATGCAACAGGCTACAAAGTACTTAGTTGGAACTCATGACTTCACTAGTTTTGTTGCACGAAAGAGTGGGAAAACCGATTTTGTTCGAACTATTTATTCGGCAGAAATTACTGAAAATAGAGATGGCATTTTTGAATTTAGAATATCTGGCAATGGCTTTTTATATAATATGGTAAGGATAATTGTTGGCACATTAATAAAAATTGGTTCAAGTGATGCAAGCCCAGAAGTTATGAAAGCAATAATTGAGAGCAAAAACCGAGCATTAGCTGGTAAAACGGTGCCACCATATGGTCTATATATGGAATCGGTTGTATATGAATAATAAAAATATTGTTGTAATTTGTAAATACATATGTTATACTTAAAAAGTAAAATAATGTGAATAGAAGGAAATTTTATGGATTCAGATGGTTACCCCAGCCCGAGAAAGGGCAAAATTAGATTGGCTAGAGTACAATGGCTTGTTAATGTAAAAGAATCTTTGGTTGTGCCATATGTGGTGATAAGTTCAAACGGCAAATACAAATATTATGACATAAAGGGCAGAAGAGAGTTTACTGTTAAGGCAAGTAAATCAGCTTCAGATGAACGATTAATTGAATTGTTACAGCGTGCAAGTGGCATAACTTATTCTTCAAAGTCTGGAAGAGAATTGCTGACAAGGTATTATAACCCAATTTTTCGTGGTACAAACAAAGAAGGCAAAAAGTTTAAATCTAAAGCAGATTTTATTAATTCTATAATTGATGATAGTTATGCATATGAAGATGTTCGTAAAATAGCATTAGCGATACAACGCTCTATGAAAGCCACAAGGGGTATGTATTTAGACTACATTAAAACTATGGCACAAAAATCTAACAATCTGTTAGAGTGGGAATAGTACATTGTTAAATAGATTTTTGCAATTTTGTTGCAAACTTTTTGCAAAAATCTATTGACATATTTGCCTGTTTATATTAAAATGGTACAGCAAAGTTAAAATATATAGTTAATTTTAAGCGGTATCGCTTTTTTATTTTGCTTTTTATATTTAGAAGGAAGTATTGATAGTTATGAAAACCACATTACAAAAGCCACAAGAAGTTACAAGAAAATGGTATGTAGTAGACGCTACTGGCGTTGCTCTAGGCAGACTTGCAAGCCAAGTTGCTAGCATTTTAAGAGGAAAAAATAAACCAGAGTTTACACCAAATGTAGACTGTGGTGATTATGTTATTGTAATAAACACCGACAAAGTTGTTTTAACTGGAAAAAAGATGGAACAAAAATTCTATCGTCATCATTCAGGATATGTTGGTGGTCTAAAAGAAGTTGGCTACGATAAAATTATGAAAGACAAAAGTGATTTTGCTGTTAGAGAAGCAGTTAAAGGTATGTTACCTAAAAATAGTCTAGGCAGAAAAATGATTAAAAAGCTAAAAGTTTATCGTGATGATAAGCACGAACATTCTGCACAACAACCAGAAGTAAAACAAATTGTTAAGTAGTAAGAGAGGAAATAGATATGGCAAAGAAAGTAGCAAATAAAAAGAACCAATTTTGGGGAACAGGAAGAAGAAAAAAATCTATTGCAAGAGTAAGATTGATTCCTGAAGGCAGTGGAAAAATTGTTATTAATGGCAAAAGTCTAGATGAATACTTTGACTTAGACACTTTAAAACTAATTGTTAAGCAACCATTAGCACTAACAGAAACTGAAAATAAATTTGATATTTATGCAAACGTAATTGGTGGCGGAATTTCTGGTCAGGCAGGTGCTGTTCGTCATGGTATTGCAAGAGCAATGATATTATATGATGAAAAATACAAAGAAGAAATTAAAAAGGCTGGATTATTAACTCGTGACCCAAGAATGAAAGAAAGAAAGAAGTACGGCTTAAAGAAAGCAAGAAAAGCTCCTCAATTCAGCAAGAGATAACATATAAAAACCCTATAACCCAAGTGGTTATAGGGTTTTTTAGTTGGTGTTTTGTAACTATTAAAAAAGTATTAAACTGACTTTGACTTATAAATTGTAAAATACAATAAAACTAAAATTTTGGATTAATTACTTTGTTCAATATTAGCGATGTGATATAATTAATAAAAACAATAAAAAGGGAAAAGAATGAACAAGTACGAATTATTAGACACCTTAAATAAATTAAAAGAAGTATATTTAACTGAAAGTCAGATTATTAAAGCGGTTCAGTTTGATCCACATTTTGACCGTAATGCAACTAAAAAAATGCTATTAGAATTAGTGGAAAGTGGTGATGTGGTAATAACTGAAAGGCATAAGTTTGCAGTTACAACTAAATCCGGAGTTATTAAAGGTACATTTTGTGGAAACAAAAATGGATATGGGTTTGTGGAATATGATTCAACTCAAGAAGATATTTTTATACCGGAAAATGCAGTTAATGGTGCGGTGCATGGTGATACCGTATTGGTTAAATTGCAAACTGGAAAAAAGAAATCGTTCTCAAAAAATCATACTTTTAAACCAAGGTCAAAAGAAGGCGAAGTTATAAGGATATTAAAACGCAAGATAACTTCAATTGTGGGTACCTTTAGCGTAATTGCTGGTGGTGGTGTTGTAATTCCTGATGATAAAAGATTTGCCGATCAGGTATTTATTGGCACTGAAAATATGGCGGGAGCAAGGACTAATCAAAAAGTTGTTGTTAATATTTTGTCGTATCCATCTAGAAATCAAATGGCAATAGGTGAAGTTACTGAAATTCTTGGCGATATTAATGATATTGGTGTAGATACATTATCTATTATTAGAAGTTTTGGTTTAACAGAGAAATTTCCAGAAAATGTAATTGCAGAAGCAGAAAAAGTTGCCATTGACCCAAGCAAACAAGTTTTAAGTGGAAGAAAAGATTATACAAAAGACTTAATTATAACAATAGATGGAGAAGATGCTAGAGATTTTGATGATGCCATTTCTCTTAAAACTACTAAAAATGGATTTACTTTGTTTGTTCACATCGCCGATGTTTCTCATTATGTTACACAAGATAGTGAATTAGACAAAGAAGCCTTTAAGCGTGGTACGAGTGTGTATTTTCCTGATATGGTTTTGCCTATGCTACCAGAAGTATTAAGTAATAAAATTTGTTCGCTTATGCCAAACCAAAAGCGATTGACTCTTTCGGTTGAAATTGATTTTGATAAATTTGGGAATATAAAAGACTACCGCATAAATAAAGGTGTAATTGAAAGTGCATATCGAATGACATACACAAAAGTTACAAAAATTTTTGAAGGTGATAAAGAACTAAGAAAGGAATATGCAAAAATAGTACCAATGCTTGAAAATATGAAAGTTTTGGCAGAACTTTTAATTAAACGTCGAGATAATGCTGGAGAACTAGATTTTAATCTTCCTGAAGTTCAAATTGATATGGACGAGCACAATAAAATTAAAGATATCTATCGAAAGCCAAGGAATCTTGCCGACCGATTAATTGAACAATTTATGGTAGTTACCAATGAAGTGGTTGCAAGACATATGACTAATATGGATATGCCATTTGTCTATCGTATACACGAAGTTCCTTCAAGTGAGAAAATGCACAATTTTAATGATTTTATTAGGGGTATAGGACTTAATTTAACAATTCAAGAAGTTGAACCAAAACCAAGAGATGTACAAAAAGTTTTAAAGACTATTAAAGACCGACCAATGGAAACAGTCATTGGAAATATCCTTTTAAGGTCTATGCAAAAGGCAAAGTATTATGAAAAACCACTTGGGCATTTCGGACTTGCTCTTAAAGATTATTGTCATTTTACTTCGCCAATAAGAAGATATCCAGATTTAATTATTCATCGAATAATAAAACTTGTTTTAGATGGCAAAATGGATAAACGCGCCTATAATTTTTATTCTGAATATGTTGTAGATGCATCTTCGCAATCAAGTGAAAGAGAAAGACTTGCTGATGAAGCTGAAAGAACAGTTGATGATCTAAAAAAAGCAGAATATATGCAAAGGTTTATTGGCAAAGAATTTAGTGGAATAATTTCAGGTGTAACCGAAAATGGTATATTTGTTGAACTGGAAAACACAGTAGAAGGTTTTGTGTCTATCGAGTATTTGCCACAAGACAAATACTATTATGATGAAAGAAAGTATGCAATTACCGGTAAAAACTATTGTTTTAGGCTAGGCCAAAAAGTGAAAATAAAAGTATTTAGTACCGACCTTGTTACCCGTAAAATAGATTTTATTTTGGCGGATGATTGGGATTTAAGTAAAAAAGTTGTTTAAACTATTGAATTTTACAAAAAAGTAACATATAATACAATCGGCAAAAAGAAAGAAGGGTAACTTTTGATGGAAAAAATTATTGCAGATAACAAAAAAGCATACTATGATTATACAATTGAAGATAAGTTTATGGCAGGTTTGGTTTTAGAGGGGGCTGAAATCAAATCTGTTAGAAATGGAAAAGTTAATTTAAAAGATAGTTATGTAATAATAAAAAATGGTGAAGTCTTCTTACTTGGTGCTCACATTTCAGAGTACGATAAAATGGATACCCTAAAAAAGATTGATCCAACAAGAACTCGTAAGTTACTTTTAACAAAACAAGAAATAAGAAAACTAGAACGCAAGGTTAAAATTAAAGGTTATACCATTGTTCCTACAAAAATGGTTTTTATTAATAATCTTGCCAAATTAGAAATTGCCGTTGCAAAAGGTAAAGAACTTTATAATAAAAAACAATCCATTAAAGAAAAAGATATAAAAAGAGAAATGGATAGGCAACTTAAAAGGAGATAACTTTTGCTTTTAACGATTTATGGGGGCGACCGGTTTTGACAGGTATGGCACTTGTAGGTGTAAAGCATGTGGTAGGGCGGGGCTACCTTAAAACTAGCAAAAAAATAAACGCTGACGAAAATTATTCATTAGCACTTGCTGCCTAACTTTTGGTGGCTCACTTTAATTAGTAGGCTTACTGGACTAATTGAAGTGTCAAATTAAAGTAAGAACTCAGACTTTTTTCTCATAGAAAGTTTGGGTGTTAAATATATGAGATAGAATAATTGTTGGGTGTTGTTTGCTGACATTTATTGACAATTAACAAACAACTAAACATGTAGAAAGACCTATAAACCATATTTGGACGTGGGTTCAATTCCCACCGCCTCCACCATAAGAAAAGCAAAGGTTTGATACAACCGTGTCGGACCTTTTTTTTGCATAAAGGGAGTTAGTTCCTTTCTGTAAGTAAACAGCAGAGCCTTGTAGGAGTGTTTAACCGCACTTTTGCAAAGCTCTTTTTCCTTATATATAATAACTACGGAACGAAAGGTCTATCAACGGGACAAATGGTAGTTAACAAACGAAATGCAAGAGTAGTCATATTTGACATTATTGTATTTTACTGAAAAATGCAGAAAGTCAAAAAAGACCACAAAAGTTGTCGTATATGACTACACAAATCAGAAAAGTTATGTTATAATAATAGCACAACAACATTTGGAGGATATACATATGACAAACTTAAAAAACAATATTGATCACTATATGAAGCAAAAAGGGATTAGAATGTACAGTCATTTGTTGGTTGATATAGCACATGAGCTTGGTATTAAAGGTCAGCAAGCATATGCGTTTGCCGAAAGAGAAAAAGCAAACTTCTCTAAAATGTTAAAAGGCAAAAGACCACTTAAGTATGAATTTATTATTCCGCTCGAAAAGGTATTCGGTGTTTCATTAGCACGATTGTTAGATGAAAATTCATTTAAATTGCCTGTTGAAAAAGATAACGTTCCTTTCAACAAAGGTTTTAGATATTACGCATATATAGATGATGCAAAACTGTATAAAGAAGAATTCGATTTATTGCTTACAAAGGACGGAAAATCGATTATCTCAGAAACAGATGAATTTGGGAAAACATTTCTTGATTATGTTGTTGAATATCGTGCTGTTAATGGTGTTCGTTACCTTCATGACGAGTACGGGATTAAATTAAAATGGTATTATAATAACTTTGATTTTAACAAAAGTAAAGGTGTAACTTGGATTAACTTTGACAATGCCATAGAATTTGCACGTCTTGTTGCAAGCATGGATGATCCCGATTTATTTAATGACATTTATGATTCATATAATATGTTTTTCACAAACGGACATTATGGCGGTAATGACAGCATTTTTTATAACACTGATTATTTGGAAATATTGTTAGACCACGATCACCTGTTCAATTCAATGTTTGAAATAAAACCATATCGTCATGAATTAAGCAGCAAGCAAAAAAGAGAGAAAAAAGTTGATTCTATTACGTATTATTCTATCAACCCCATAATCAATAATTGTTTAAGATATTCTTTGCAACATTTGGACAAATATCAGCATAGGGCAAAAGATATATTGAAATTTGCTATTGATTACAACAAGAGGATAGCAAATGAGGTTGCCGCAGAAAATTGTTATATTTGTAATGAATTAGGTGGACTAAAAGACTTTAGAAATAATGATTATTACAGCCTTGTAATTTTTGTTGATGTGGACGTAAAAGATTCTGAAATAAAAGATTTAGTTAATCAGTTACCTAAATTCAAGGACTGTTTTTAAAAGGAGACACTATGTTTAAACGAATGATTAACAGAAATAAATATTACGATCAAGAAACCAGAGCACACTTAAATTTGCTTTCTGAAAAAGAATTATTAATAGAGGTACTTCTTGAATTAAAAATGCTTAATGATAAATGTGATGATATAGCAAGAAAAATTGTTATTTGGAGTGATTAAAAATTAATATTAAAGATTATTGAGTGCTAATACTACTGTACGCATTTTGAATAAACTGTACGCACTTTTCAAGGGGTGTACGCAAATTGTATTAAAATAGGTATTTACACACAAACTTTTTATTATAGTAAATTTAATTAGAATATAAAAATGCCTAACAGTGCTTATGGGTGACACTGCTAGGT
>CAJJIV010000021.1 GCA_905187655.1 uncultured Eubacteriales bacterium
TGTATATGCTAGTGTATAAAATCTCGTGAAAGAAACTAGCATACTGATACATGTTAAAATAATCAAAGAATCATTCGCAGGTGACTTCGGTCATTTGAGTTGAAACAACAGTTTCACGCCGGATGATTCTTTTTTTATACATAAATTATTTTATTTATCTTTCAAATTATCAAAAAGAACATTATCTAAAAAGATAATGTTCTTAATTTTTATAGTGGATTAAATTTTTTATTCTCCATGAAATTAAAGATTTTTGTTAGTTCTTTTAATTAATAGCGATTTAACCATTTCTCCAACTTTTGTAAAAGAATTAAGAGTGTGCAAATTAATAGGTTTTTGTTTTTTATTATAAACAATTAATGGCACATTTTCTCTTGAATGATCAGTTGATGGCGTAGATGGATCACACCCATGATCTGCAGTAATTAAGAAATAATCATCATCGTTCAAATTTTCTATAATTTCTTTAAGATAACCATCTACCATAGACAAATTTTTTGCATAACCATCAACATTGTTTCGGTGTCCAAATTGCGTATCAAAGTCAACCAAATTTGCAAAACAAAATCCATTAAAATCAGTTTTAACAAGATCTATAACTTTTTTAATACCATCTTCGTCACTTTTGGTAGAATAAGATTGGGTTATACCTTTATTGTTAAACAGAGATGCAATTTTGCCTACCGATATTACATCATAGCCTGCATCATTAAGTTCATCTAACACCGTTTTTTTAGGCGGATTTATATTATAATCGTGTCGGTCAGGTGTTCGTACATAATTTGGATATTTGCCAATAAACGGCCTTGCAATAATTCTTGCTACCTGATATTTTCCACGGCAAATCTTTCTTGCCTTCTCACACATATCATATAATTCTTCAAGACTTATTATGTCTGTATGGCAAGCAATTTGCAAAACACTGTCTGCCGAAGTATAAACGATTGGACTGCCAGTTCTTTCGTGTTCCTGTCCATAATCTTTAATAACTTCGGTGCCTGAGTATGCCTTGTTGCACAAAATTTTTCTGCCCCAAGCTTTTTCTAATTTTTGAATTAATTCAGCAGGAAACCCTGAACAGAATAATGGCAATGGCTTTTTAAGCACAATTCCCATATGCTCCCAATGCCCAGTTGTACTATCTTTTCCAACAGATTCCTCTTCTACTCTTGCATATGATGCAATAGGACTTTTTTCTTGTGGCAAATAGTCATTGCCATCAATATTAAAAAGTCCCAACTTCTTTAAATTTTTTATTTTAAATTCCTTTGATTTAGATATTGCCAAAAGTGTATTGCTACCTTGGTCGCCGTATTTATCCGCATCCTTAGCACCACCAATTCCAAGGCTATCTAAAACCAACAAAAAAACTCTCTTAGCCATTTTTTACCTTACCTAATTTCTAGTTGCCAACTCTAATGCAAGCTTACACATATCTAAAAAATTATTTTGTCTTGCAGAAGCATTAGCCGATTCTCCAGTTACCAAGTTATCTGAAATGGTGACAATTGCAAGAGCTTTTTTGCCAGAAATTTTGGCGTTATACAACAAAGCAAAAGACTCCATTTCAACTGCAACTACTTCTTGTTTAATATATTCAATTTGGTTAATTTTTGTGTAAAAACAATCACTTGTAAATAGTTTTCCAATAATGCACCTTTTGTTAAGCGACTTAGCCATTTCGGTTGCATTCTTAACCAATTCTTCATCAGCAAAAACTAAATTTGTTGGCTTATCTCCCATACTTTCTGCAAAATTTGAATTTGTTACAGAACAATTAGAAACAATAATATCACCAACATTAAGACTTTTGTCTATTGCCCCGGCAGTGCCAACTCTTATTATGTTTTTAACATCATAAAAATTAAACAGTTCATAACTATAAATGCCCATACTAGGCATTCCCATACCAGATGCCATAACTGAAACTTTTTTGCCATTATATTCACCAGTATACCCAAGCATACCGCGAATACCATTTACTTGTTTAACATTTTTTAAAAAAGTTTCAGCAATAACTTTTGCTCTTAATGGGTCCCCAGGCATTACGCAACTATTTGCAAAATCTCCTTTCTTTGCTTCTATATGCGGAGTTGGAACATTACTCATAATTTACCTACCTAACCAAAAATTCCCAAAGTAAAGACCTGTCTGGAACTAGCGACTTATCTAGTGAACCACAAAGTCCAAATATACCAAGCAACTCTTCAGCATAAGACACTTCCTTCAGAGGAGCCAAAAGTTCTGGCAAATATTTGTCATAAATAAGTGGTTCATATATGTGCGTTGTATCAATTAAAAAATGTGCATCGTTTTTGTACGGAATTATATAAATATCCTCACCCTTACAAACCTCGTTCCAATTTGTAACAGTTTCATGGACACTTTGGCCCCTTGTTTGCAGGTCTCGAGTGATTCTTCTTATAAGTCGTAGTTTTCTTGGAGAAATTAAAATGTTACTTCCAATTCGATACTCACTATTAACACAAACAAAAACTTTAAGAACTTTAGAATCGTTAGAGTGATCAAACAAAAGTTTTGGGTTAAGTGCATGTGTACCTTCAACAATAATAACATCGTTTTTCTTAATTTTGACAGGTATAAGTTCAGGTTTGCGTTTATCTGTAGCGAAATCAAACTCTGGCATCATTGCCTCATTTGTCTTTATAATATCATTAAAAAATTTATTAAAAAATGGAAGGTCTATCTTTGTAATATTTTCTTTATCACACCTTCCATCTGGAAGTTTTGGTGCCTTATCCAAATCAATAAAAAAGTCATCAAGAGAAACCACAAACCCGTTTACCTTGCGTTCTTTTAACCTTTTAGATATTATTTTTGCTGTTGTTGTTTTGCCTGAACAAGATGGACCAGCAATAAATACAAATTTATATTTGCCCAAAATTACTTGCTCAACTACTCGATCAATTTGATCAGCAACTATTTGCTCTGACACTTTTATTAATTCTTCTGGTTGTTCTTTGGCAACCCTGTTTATACGCTCCATATTGTAACAAGTTCTTACAACATCGCCTAATTTCTCTTGTATTTTTAAAATTTCCAAATTTGCACGCTCCTTAAGTATTTACTATCAATATAGTTTACCATATTTAGCATTTGTTTCCAAGCAAAATAAAATACCAAAGCAAATTTTACTTTGGTATTTTTGTACTATTTTTCGCCTTTAAACTTATAAAATAAGGCTCGCATACTATTTAAAACAGCAATAAGTGTTACACCAACATCTGCAAACACGGCAAATAACATTTTAGTAATCCCAAACGCACTAAGTGCAAGAAACAAGACTTTAATGCTTAAAGCGAATACAATGTTTTCTATTACAATTTTTTTTGTGTGACGTGCAACTTTTATTAACGATACTACTTGATGTGGGTTATCATCTGCAATAACAACATCACTTGCTTCAATACTGCTATCACTTCCGTTTATACCCATACTAATACCTATGTCACTGTTTGCAAGCGAAGGAGCATCATTAATTCCATCGCCAACATATGCAACCGAACCATTGGTTTGCTTTTTTAAGTCGGTTAAATAAATATATTTTTCTTCCGGTGTCATTGATGACTTATATTCATTAATATTTAATTCTTCAGCAATCTCTTTTGCAACTTTCTCATTATCTCCAGAAAGCATTATGGTTTTTATATGATTTTTGTTTAACCATTTAATCGTATCGTAAGAACTATCTTTAATTTTGTCGGCCAAAAATATTTCACCGACAATCTCACCATCTACTTTAACAACAACTTTTGTCTTGTAATCGTTTGATTCAGTCGCTTGTTTACCAACAAAAATCGTCTGGTTTGCAAATGTGTAACTTACCCCTTCACCGGCAATTTCCTTAAAATCTTTTACTTCTCGCAATTTTATATCAGCACCGCAACGCATTATTGCTTTTGCTATTGGATGATTAGAGTATTGCTCCCCAAAACAAGCAAATTTTAAAATATCTATCATAGAAAAGTTTTCTACCAAAGACTCTACACTAAGTACTTCAAAATTGCCTGTAGTTAGTGTTCCTGTCTTGTCAAACGCAACCGTTTTAATCTTTGCTGAAATATCTAAAAAATTTGACCCTTTTACCAAAATGCCCCGCTTACTTGCGTTCCCAATTCCAGAAAAATAACTTAACGGAACACTTATTGCAAAAGCACAAGGGCAAGCGACAACTAAAAACGATAGCCCCCTATATACACCTTCACTAATATCTTTTGTAACAATTGAAACAATAAACCCTGTTAAAATTGCAAGTCCAATAACAACTAGTGTATACACTGATGCAAACTTACTGATAAAACTTTCAGTTTTGCTTTTGTTTTCGCTAGAATTTTCAATTAAATTCAAAATTTTTGAAATTGTGCTATCTTTTGCTGTTGTTGTCGTAGTAATTTCAAGAGCACCATCAAGCACAATGCTTCCTGCTATTACTTCTTCGTTCTCTTTTTTATAAACGGGAATGCTTTCACCCGTAATATGCTTAATATCTAACGATGCCCCACCTTTTAATATGATACCATCTAGCGGAACCCGTTCACCAGGTCTTACTAGCATAACCGAACCAACAGTTACATCTTCAATCTTTACTTGTTTTATTGTTGCTCCAACTTTAACTTCGGCATATTCAGGAGCAAGTTCCATTAGTTCACTTATGTTCTTTCTAGATTTATCTACTGCCATATCTTCTAAAAACTTGCCAATAGAATAGAGAGCCACAACCATTAAGCCTTCTTTCGCCTGATTAATTACAATTGCCCCAAAAACTGAAACAAGTAACAAAAGATTTTCATTAACAACACCTTTCGTTAAAAGCTTAATTGCCTTATAATAAGTTTTATATCCCATTAATAATGCAGAAATAACAACTAAAGTAAAAAATAATGCTCTATTCATATTAACAAGAATACAAACAAGACCAAGCACCAATCCCACTAAAAATATCGACAAATCTATCCATTGCAAAATGGAAAAATGCTTTTTATTGTTTTTTAACGACTTTGGCTGTTCTGTTGTTAGTTCTATTAAAGTAACCTTTGCACTAAAACTTGATACTAAGTTATCTACCTTATTTAAAGCCATTTCAATGTTAACATTGTCTTCAAATTCTAATGTCATTCTCTGTCTTACAAAATTTATTTTAGCATTTTTTATTCCATCAATTTTACCAAGCGCCAATTCAAGCGATCTTGCACAATCAGCACAATGTACATTTTCTATTATATACTCTTTTTTCATTACAATTAAACCTCTTCTATATGTTCCAATGCTATTTCAAATATTTGGGTTATGTGGTCATCTGCTAGTTTATAAAATACTTCTTTCCCAATTTTTTCACTAACAACTAAATTCTGTTCTTTTAGATATTTTAATTGGTGGGAAACTGCCGATTTTGTTTTACCAATTAAATTCGCAAGCTCAACAACACACATTTCCCCCTTATATAGCGCCCAAATGATTTTTAATTTAGAAACTGAACTAAAAAGTGAATAAAAATTTTCCAACTTTTCAAGAATATCGTCATCTAGTTCAAATTTCCCAATAAGTTTATTATGATTATGCCCCATTTTTTAACCCCTAAAACAAAATAATAGTTGAACAAAAATTCAACTATTATTAGTATATTCCTATAATTCTATCCTGTCAACTAGTTTTTAATTATTTGTCATCACTTAAGCCAACTCTGCAATAAGGACAAATTTTTGCATTGGAATCTTCAAGAGGTGCACCACAAGCAGGACATTTACCTACTTTTGTAATATGCATCTTGTTCATATCATCATTATAACTTAACTCTTTACCATTAAATTTGTAACCAACCAAATAATGCTTTTCAATGCTTGTTTCTATGTATCCAATTATATCTTTTGTATTTTTACCAAAGTGTGAACACAAATCACTTACTGAAAAAATTTTTTCTTCAGTTATTGCAAACACCACATTGTATAACTGTTTTAATGATGCATAATGTATCCAAATTAATGGTGTTCCATAAAAACCAACAACTATACATGCTATTCCAAATGCCATTAAAATAAACTGCTTATTAATTGCTGAAAAAATTGTTACTGGTATTCCAATAATAAACAGAATTGAAATTATTAACGCAGTTATAAAAGCCTTTTTAGTGTCTTTAATTACTTTGTTCACTTTTTTCATTTATCTTACCTTCTTCTTGTGCTGGTTGCAATTTTTTCTGTTTTGCATGTTTTATAACTAATAAAAGCACTGATACTACAATTACAACAACCACTAAACATAAGAATGCATATAATATTGCATCTACATAATTTGGCAACAACAAACAAAGCACTGTCATAATTGCACCGGAAATCATATTGCCAAATAAAATTGCAAGAATCCCCTTAAAAGGATTCATTTTTAAGTAGGCTGCAATTGCTGAGCCGGTCCATGCCCCAGTAAGCGGTAACGGAACAGCAACAAAACCAACAACTCCCCAAAACTTTATTCGGTCAGCCTTGGCCTTGCTCTCCCCTTCTTTAACCTTGCCTTCAATTTCTGCAGACTTTTTTTCAAACTTTTTATCAAAATAATTAATTATTTTGCTAAACCATTTTGTCTTTTTAAGCCAAGCAAAAAAAGGCAATAATAACGGAATTATTACTAAAGCAGGAATAGTTGCTCCAATAACCGAACAAATATAGGCTTGCCACCATGTTAATTTGTTTAACCCCCAAACTTCGCTTAATGCAAAAGGAATCGCAACTCTAAGTTCGGTAACTGGTAACATTGAAATAACAATTATACCAAGCCATGCTGAATTTCCAAAAACAGCAATTATAAAATCTTTTATTGCTTCTACCATAAATAAGTTAAATACTCCTTAACTCTAATATTGCTCTCGTGCAATCATCAATTGCTGTTTCACTATTTGTAGTCATTGCTGAATCTTCGGTATATTTTCCAATTCGATATAATATCTCATTTAATCTAATCTTTTGTTCTAGTATTTCAATCTGCTCAGACTTAGACAAGGTTGATGTATCATCAGCATCTAATTCAGCCAGCCTTGCATTAAGTTCAGAAATGCATGCATATTTATTTTTAAGTGACCTAAATTCTCTTGTTTTCTGAGATGCTAACAAATTTTCATCATTCATAACACATTCAGTGTAAGCATAAAGGGCTGATGCGCTAGAATCTGGGTCAAGAGAATCAATTGCTATCATTTTAGCTTCTAAAAATTTGCCATTTTTGTAAAGAGCAATAGTGTATTGAGTCGTTAAATAATTTTCATAACTATTTATGTAGGTATTAAAATCTTCACCAATGGCGTTTTTAGTTGCCTCATCAACCTTTTCACTAAACTTAATAAAATCATCTCCGCTTAGCATTATATTAATGTAGTATTCCATATCTTTATAATTTTTGCGATTTATGGATAATTGTATAACATTGTACAGATTCTGGTTTGTTTTTTCTCTTGCATAAACTCGTTTATAAATTAAATAACTGGTTTTGTCAAAGCCACAAGTCGCAAAAGCATTTGCGGCTGCTTTTGGAGCTACTGCTGAAATGGTTACTACAAAATAACCAAATGCAAACAAAGCAAAAGCCAGTGTAAGCCCAATTGTTTTTAAAATTAATTTTACACTAATTTTTGATTTTACATCAGTTTCAATATTTTTTTGTTCAGTATTATTTTCTGCATTATTTTCCATTTCTCTTCCCTTCATACTGAGTTATTTGATCAATGCGTCGCTGATGTCTTCCGCCTTCAAATTCGGTAGATAAAAACAACTCCACGATTTTAACTGCAAGTGTTTTATCTATATTGTCTGCACCAAAAGATAAGCAATTTATATTATTCTTTTTGCGTGCAAGTACAACACCTTTTGTGGTTTCAAGCACACCGGCTCTAATACCTTTAACTTTATTCATTGCAATCACCGCACCAACACCGGTACGGCAAATCATAATTCCTTTGTCTGCCTTGCAATTTTGGACTTGTTCAGCAACTTTAAACGAAAAAACGGTATAATCATCTTCTGGGTCACACCTTTTTGCACCAACATCAATAAATTCAATATCTTTAAAATATGATTTTATGTATTCCTTGTACTCATAACCACCGTGATCGGCACCGATTGCAACTACCATAGTTCACCTCTTTCTTTAATTATTTTAACCAAATTGTCTACCGCAATTGCGAGCTTGCGTGCAACATTGTAATAAACTGCTTCGCTTTTTCCGTATGGATCATCAATTTCATCTACACCTAGCACCTCATTAATAGCTCTTACATTATTAAGAGTTGGAAATTTGTTTAATATAGAAAATTTATGACTTTGGGTCATGGTAATTACATAATTATACTTATTAAGTAGCTCAGGTGTTAACTGGGTAGATTTGTGCCTTGGTATAGATATGCCCATTTTTTTAAGCACTGACTTTGCTGTTGGATTCATAGTACTTGGTGCATTTACAAAAAGGCCAGCACTTGAACAACTAATATTTTTAATATTTTTTGTTTTGATTACATGTTTTAACAGTGCACTTGCCATAGTAGAACGGCAGGTGTCTCCTGTGCAAACAAAAAGTACATTTACCATATATTCTCCTACATGATAAATGTACCATATCAATTACCAATTTGTCAAAGAAAAAGCGTTTAGTTATCTTCTTGTTTTGTCTTTTAGTGCAATTTCGCTAGAAAGTTCAAAAAGAGTTGTTCTAAGATCTTGATTGTCGCGTTTAAGATATTCTATATCTCTGCGCTGAATATCTATCATTTCTTCATAATTGCGAATAATTTCCTTTACTTCTTTTTTTGAATAACCAAAAATATTTTTTCTCATATTTTGTTCACCTCTGCAATATTAGTTTGTAAAAATAAAAAACAAAATATGCAAATATTTTTATAGCTTTATTTTGATTTAACCAATCTTCCACAATAAGGACAGACTTTACTTTTACCCACAAAATTTAATATTGCCCCACATCCCGAACAACTTGCGGTAGTTTCTACCTTTGTTTTAGAGCTATCATTTTTATCAAAACTATTTGATTTGTCTAAATCTTCATTATTTGACTCAATTGGAGCAAGTTTTGTTTCCTTGGTGGTGTTTATTATTGTATCCTTTTCAACAGTGTAATTAAGCAAATAATTATTTTCCATTAAAAAGACAAGCCCTTTTGCAACTACACGCTCTGACTTGTTTAAATTTTTTGCAATAGATGAAATGCTCCTTAACCCATAAAATTCAATTGCTCTGCCAACTGACATTGCTAGCCTTATTTTAACAAGCCTTTTAGCAAATATAAACTCTCCATAAATGCCAACGAAAAAGAACACCGAACCACCAACTATCATTGTTAAATTGTCCTTTCGTGCACCCACAACAATGAAATAAACAGCAAAAAAACAAAATATCGCAGTAACAACCATCAAATATTGAACTATGTGAATATCCGATTTAATTTTTTTTGTTTCCACTTTTTATCTCCAAGAATATTATATCACAAAGGTACTCTCTTTTGCAATATATTAAGTAATTACACGTAAAAAATAATGTTATTTTACAATAAGTGTGTTAATAAAAAATATTTTTGATTTCCTTCTTCATCATTATATTTTTTATTAACACATTTTTATTATTTAGGTCTATATGACCGATGGAGGTATTTTATGTTAAATGAAATTTATTTAGAAGAAAAAACTTGTGTTATTAAGGAAACTAACGAAAAGGTTACTTACGTCGCACCAATGTGGCGTATCGGTTCCCAGATAATACAGTTAAAACCGGTTTTTAAAGCTGATAAAGGTGTTATTAAAACTCTTATTGATACCGGTTTGATTGAATTTAAAAAAGAACAAGGTGGTAATTAAAAATGAATGTATTAGGCTTGTTTTTAGGTTTAATTTTATTATTGTTTACAGCTTATCAAATTGTTTGTTTAATAAAGGACGTAAAAATGAAACGTTCTTTGAAGAAGGATAATCAAGAAAAAATTAACAAGGGGGTGGAAAAAGAGTAATGACAGGAACTGCTTTGGTTACTTCTATTATCGAAATTTTGGTTTCGGGTATTACTGGTATAGCTACTGGCATCGGCGAAGGTCTTTCGACTTTAGCAAAAGGTATTTTCTTTGCTACCGGTGAAGGCGGAACCACTGGTTTATCTGTTTTAGGTACTTGTATTATTGCCTTTGCCGCAATCAGCCTAGGTTTGAGTCTATGCAGATGGGTTCTTAATTTCTTTACTAGTCTTGGTGCTCGTAACAGATAGTAACGTTTGGGCTAGTTTAAAATCTAGCCCTTTTTTATTACTCTAATTATGAATGAAAAATAGTATTGTTATTTTGTTATTAATTGGTCTTGTTATTTTTTTAATTCGTTGGATATTGTCAAAGTTTAAAGTTCCTAAAATTGGTGCAATGGCGCTTGTATCTGGTGGTGTTAAGTGTGGTAAAAGCACACTATCTGTCGCTATTGTCATTAGTGAATATAAAAAGCGTACAAGGCGAATTAAGTTTAAAAATTTTTTTAGAAAAATGTTTGGTAAACCTTTACAAGAATTGCCTTTAATTTACTCTAATGTGCCACTTGGCGTCCCTTACGTTGAATTAACAAACGATTTGCTTTTAAGGAAAAAACGATTTGTTTATGGTTCTGTTATTTATTGTTGTGAAGCCAGTTTGGTTGCAGATAGTCAGTTGTTTAAAGATATGGAATTAAACGAAAGGTTATTATTATTTAATAAGTTAATTGGTCATGAGACAAAAGGCGGTTGTGTTATTTATGACACCCAATGTATTGGTGACTGCCATTATTCAATTAAACGGTGCTTGTCAGAGTATATTTACGTTCATCATTTAACTAAGTGGATACCGTTTTTTTTACTTGCACACGTTCAAGAGTGCAGATACTCGGACGATAAATCTACTATTAATGTGAACGATGATGATGTTGAAAATAAATTAAGGCGAGTTATTATACCAAAAAGCACTTGGAAAAAGTTTGATTGCTATTGCTATTCAAGTTTAACTGACAATTTGCCGGTTGAAAAAAATGTTATTACAGTTGGTGATTTAAAAGCTCGTAAAATTTTAAGTTTTAAAAAATCTAGATTATTAGGTGGTGTTGAAGATGAGAAAAAGAACAATTAGTTATGTCGCAGAGACTTGGTTTTGGAATATCGTTTATTTTATACCGATTTTTGCTTATTTAATTATTTTATTTAAAACTGGTAATGCCTTTGAATTTGGTACAATTTTTGAGTCAATAGGACTTAATATTGCAGAAAATTCTATAGCCTTTACAAGTTTAAGTCAAATATTTGGAGTTGATGGAATATTGCCTTTATTTACAAATACTGATTTGCTAGTTTTCTTTGCTTATTACATAAATGTTTTTATAGCTCATATTTTTGTAGATTTTATTTTGTTTATTCCAAAAATTGCAAAAAAGTGGATGAACAAATTTACACAAGGAGACGAATAGTATGAATTTTGTTTTAATTATTTTTGGTGCTTTTTTGGGGTGCCTATTAGAAAACTTAATGCTTGGTGCTATCCAGTATTTTTTAAAAACTCGGTTAGTTAAAAAGCAAAAGGCTGGTGTTTATGATAAACAAAAAAAACAATAGTAAAATTTTTAAAAAATTAAGTTCTATTATTACCGCAGTGTTAGTGGCTGTACTGGCTTTTTCATTTCCTTTTATCGCTAAATTTGGCCCTAAAATTAAGTCTAATAGTATGATTGCTAGCGCTGATATTTATTATAACCCTTTTTATAATAATTTAATCTGCCCGAGCGTTAGCCAATCTTTTATTTCTGCAAATTTTAATAATCTTATTTATCAGCAGAACATTAATTTTAATTTAACTTCATCTACTTCCGTTGACATGTATGGCGAATCTTATTTAAGTGTTGTTGGGTATCAAAATAATTATATGTATGTTCAAAGTTTGGAGAAGGATACTATCTCTTGTGAAAGTGAAAAGTCAATGCAATATTTGGATATTTTGAATTTTGACAATACTAATAATTCTTATTTTAATTTTTATCTTACTTATGTTGATTCTGCCGGTTATTTTTACATTCCTTTGCTGTGTTATATTAGTGAAAATTGGTTAGGTGATATTAGCCTTAAAGGGACTTCCGTTGTTTACGGTGTTAAAGGCGATTTGTTTGGGTCCTACCCTAGAGTGTCCGATTTTTCATTAAATTTTGATAGTTATCATACTTTTTTTTATAAAGTTATTTTAAGTAATGGTGCCTTTATTGAAGTTTTAGCACCTTGTCCTGTTAACTCTCCTGTTTATCAAACTACAAGCACTATTGGTGGTTTTTCATATAATGGTTCTTATCAAGATGGTTATAACTCGGGTTTGTCTGATGGTGAAGCACTAGGTTATAATAAAGGTTATAATGCCGGTGATAGTGTTGGTTACGCGCGCGGTTATAATGCCGGCGCTAATTCCGCTAATAATTACACATTTTTTAGTTTAGTCTCTGCCGTCATAGATGCCCCAATTCAGGCCTTTATGGGGTTATTCAATTTTGAGCTTTTAGGTATAAACCTTGCCGGGTTTTTTACTGGACTGTTAACTTTGGCATTTATTATTACTATAGTTAGGCTCATTATGCCTTAGGTAGGTGGTTATGTCTGATAATATTAAAACTAACACTACTGTTAGTGGTCGTGGATTAAATAAACGAACTACTGTTTCGACTACTTCTGTTGATAAAAATGGCAATTCTTTTACACGAACCCAAACCAGTCGTTCATTCGGTGAAAAACTTGGTTCTGGTTTTGGTGTTTTTGGTTTAATTGTTGGCATTTTGCTATCAGTATCTTTAATTAAGTCTTTAGTAGGTGGTACACCTGTTACTTTTGGTGGTTTATTAGAGTACTTGTCTAGTGCCCCATCCATTGATATGAGTTTAAAATCATTTAATGTTATTAAATCTTTGGGTGACTGGGGTCCCTTTAATTTTTTAGCTATTTTTTTTAATTACTTTATAACCATTTTCAATGTCTTGATTTTTGCTTTTAAAGGTATAGGCCAAGTTATTGTTTACGTGGTTTGGTTTGTTAGATTTTTATTTTAATGGGGTTTTAAAGGGGCGACTTTATGTCGCCCCCCTAAAAAAACTAGTTAATTTTATAATCTAGTGATGTTTTTATTCTGTTTACAATATACTTTTCGGTGTTTTGATATTCGGTCCAGAAGGTTAATAGTTCAATAATTGCAATATCACAAATTTCTTTTACTTTATTATCCCTTTCTATTCTTTCTTTTGTTTTGTGAGTTTTGTCATTTATTTCAATAAGTAATAATGGCTTTAATGAATCTTTGGAAAATATTCCAAAATCTATAACTCTGTATAATTCGTTTTGATATTGTTTATTA
>CAJJIV010000022.1 GCA_905187655.1 uncultured Eubacteriales bacterium
TCTAGCCATAAATTTCTCCCATAATATTTTATCTTTAATTAATTATTAGTTTTTAAAACTGGCTTATACAATTTCAGCCTAATTAATAATAAGATTATATTAATTTTTTTCAAAAATAGCAAATAATTTTAACCAGTTTTGAAAAATTTGCGAACTAACTCGCCATCTATTAATAACTAATAATTGTATGCAAACAAAAAGTATGTAATAATCTTACCAACGATAAGATGCAAATGCCTTGTTTGCTTCTGCCATACGATGAACTTCTTCTTTCTTTTTGAAAGCGCCACCGCTTTGGTTATATGCATCCATAAGTTCCGATGCCAATTTGTGGCTTGTACCCTTTTCGCTTCTGCTTCTGGTTGCGTTAACAATCCAACGGATACCAAGGGTCTGACGTCTTGCAGGTCTTACTTCAATAGGAACCTGATAAGTACCGCCACCAACTCTACGAGATTTAACTTCTAGCAATGGTTTAACATTTTCTAGTGCTTGGTTAAATACTTCTAGAGGGTCTTGATTCATTTTTTCTTTAATTTCATCAAATGCATCATAAACTATTTTCTGTGCAATACCACGCTTGCCATCGTACATAATTTGGTTTATAAGTTTTGTAACAACTTTAGAACCATAAATTGGGTCAGGCAAAACATCTCGTACTGCTGCTTGATTTCTTCTTGACATAATTTCCTCCTATATTATTTTGAGTTTATTTAAAATTCTACTTAGGACGCTTAGCGCCGTACTTGCTACGTGCTTGTTTACGGTCCTTAACGCCGGCCGTGTCTAGTGTTCCTCTTATAATATGATAACGGACACCAGGCAAGTCCTTAACTCTTCCCCCACGGATTAATACTACCGAGTGTTCCTGCAAGTTGTGACCAATTCCTGGAATGTAAACAGTACCTTCCATTTTGTTAGAAAGTCTTACTCTGGCAATTTTTCTTAGCGCTGAGTTAGGCTTTTTAGGAGAGGTTGTTGTTACAGAAAGACATACCCCACGCTTTTGTGGATTCTTTTCCAAAATAGGACACTTAGGTTTTACGGTTTGCTTCTCTCTTCCGTGTCTAATTAACTGTTGGGTGGTTGGCATTGACTTTTACCTCCTGTTGTTTTTGCGCTTTGTGAATTCTCTTTTCAACCCAAATAGAGGATTCTTTAATATCTTTCATTTATTAAAGATACACACCACTGCTCTTTTATAAAAAAAGACATTAATCGTGGCAAATTTCCACGCCTTGACATTTTAACATAGCAAAATTTTAATGTCAATATCTTTTAAGCAAATTTGTCAATCTAATAAAACATATTTTTCATTTTTTATTTTATATAAGAATATTTTACAGAAAACAACACACACTACTATTACAAGTGCAGATATGCACAAGTAATTATTAAAGGGGGTCAATTAATGAGCAGAATTATTAAAACTGGTGAAAAACCTGGTTATGGTTGCTACAGCTGTACTAATTGCGGTACCGAAGTTAACCTAAATAAGGGTGACAAAATGCCACCATGCCCAAGTTGCAGTAATAACGAGTTTACAAAAGATTAATTTTATTTTTTAATTGACTAAAAGAGAGCCTTTAAAAATAAGGGCTTTCTTTTTTCGCACATATTTAAATAAAAATTTTCATACATTTTGTTAGATGACAATATTTTCTTGATTATTTTGCAAACTAAGAGTATACTACAATAAAATATTTATAGGAGAACTTGCAATAATGGAAACAAATAGTTTTTTCGCTCCATATGTAGAATATTGGAAAAGATATTTTGACTTTGAAGGCAAAACAACCTGCCGTAATTACTGGATGGTTGTGCTTGTAAACCTTCTTATTTCAGCTGTTGGCGGAATATTAATTACAACACCTTTTGTTGCCTACTTTGCATATGTAGCAGACAGCATTTATGGAGTTTTAACCATAATTCCTAGCATCGCCATTGCAATAAGAAGATTGCACGATATTGGGAAAAGTGGTCTTTGGCTTCTATTAGTATTTATTCCTATTGTTGGAGCAATAATTTTAATTGTTTGGTTCTGTCAACCTTCAGCTGAACCACAACCTACGGTAGAAGTCGTTAACTCTAACGAAACAAACCCTAATGCAAAACCGGCCGATGCTGAAACAATAGATGCCGACAAAAATTAATTACAAACGCCCACAAATTTTGTGGGTGTTTTTTTATATAAATTGTTTGGATTTTTTGTATTTTATGCTAAAATGATTTTATGAAATACTTAAAATGGCTTAACAAAAATATGCAATCTCTTTCTGGCAAAAAAATTATTGTCAGTGGAGCAAACAGCGGAATTGGATATTATGCATCAGTTTACTTATCTTATTTAGGGGCAGAAATTATTTTTGCTTGCCGTAATAAAAAACGAGCCGAAGATGCAATGCAGTTGTTGAAAAATGAAGTTCCTTCTGCAATAGTTACGTTTGCAGAATTAGACCTATCATCAGCAATTTCAATAAAAAACTTTGTCACAGACATTAAAGAACGCTTTAAGACCGTTGATGGCCTAATTAACAATGCTGGGGTATATTTTCCAAGTAGCCCTAAATCGGCAGATGGGCTTGAAATGACTATTGGCACCAATTATATTGGAACTTATCTTCTTACCACCACAATGCTTAAAGAAAACCTTTTTGCTCCAAACGCAACCATAGACATTGTAACAAGCCTAACCGACAAACATTCAAAGTTTGATGCAACAGACTTTTTTAACCAAAAATCGGCAAATCGCAACGTCTCTTATGGACGCTCTAAACTATATCTAACCGCCTTTACCTATTATCTTGCACAAGAAATTAAACAAAGTGGCATGCAACTTAAAATTGTAAGTTCTCACCCGGGCGTAAGTGCAACAAATATACTTTCTCCTACAAAAACAGGGTTTTCAAAATGCTTTGCAAAGGCTGGGTCAAACTTTTTAAAACTATTTACTCATTCTCCACAAAAGGCCTGTTTAACATCGGTATATTCTTTTAGTAACAAAATACAAAATGGTGACCGTATTGGCCCACGCGGACTTTTTGAAATAAGCGGACTACCAAAAAAATCTAAGTATCCTAAAAAAGCAAAAAGAATTTATAAACACTTAATGCAAAAAACCCAAGAAATTGTAACCACTTTGCCAAATTAAACCATAAACAACTATGGTTAAAAAAACAGTTAACAAATATAAAACACCTACAAAGTTAGTAGGTGTTTTTTGTTACAATGCGTTATAAGTAAAACTAATATAAATTTAACACATTTGTAAATAAATTAAATGCAATTAATTTGCACAACTATAAGTATGAAATTCAATTTTAATTATCATTTTGCCAAACAGTGCCAATCTCTTTAAACTCAGCAAGCACTTTTTTAAATATATTTTTTACTTCTGCTAAATCTGCTTGAGTTTTGCCTTCAAAAATCAACCCAAGTTCAGGCAAATTGGAACTTGCCCTCACCAGCCCCCAAGCATTTTTAAATTCCACTCTTGCGCCATTTATGTCTATAACTTGGTGTGGGTATAATTCTTTAAAGCGAGCCACCACCCTTTTAATTACATCATATTTAACCTCATCTCTGCAAGGAATTTGTATTTCTGATGAACAATAATATTTGGGCAATGCACCAATTAGCTTGCTTAATGGTTTTTTTGCATTAGACAAACATTCAATAGTCTTTAAACCAGCAAAAAGTGCATCGTCAAACCCCAAATAATCATCTCCACCAATAAAAATATGCCCCGATCGCTCGCCTGCAAGCGGACTATTTTCAGCGTGCATCTTGTTTTTAACGAAACTATGTCCGGTGCTACACATAATTGGTTGTCCACCGCACTTTGTTATTGTTTCAATTAGGCTTCTTGAAGATTTTACATCAAATATTATTTTTTGGTTTGGCTTTTCAGCTAATAGTCTTTGTGCCAAAATTGCCAAAAGTTTGTCGCTCCAAACATCGTTACCATTTTCATCTACAATGCCAATTCGGTCACCATCGCCATCAAAAAACAAGCCAATATCTGCTTTAATATAAGGGTGACTTACAAACCTTTTAAAGTTGCTACGCGCTTCGGTGTTAGATGGGTTAGGAAAATACTTGGGGTACGAAGTATCTGGTTCAGCATTAAGCAAAAAGGTAACACATCCAAGTCTTTCAAACATTTCATAAGCAAAAAGACCCGCACCACCATTTGCCGTTTCAATTAAAACTCTTGGCTTGTATTCCCCCATTTTAATTTTGCTTGTTGTGTATGCGATATATTTATCTCTTATATTTTTTTCAAACACTTTGCCCTTTGTTGCAGGTTTAACAGGTTTTGTGTCTAAAAGATTAAATACTTCAACAATTTCATCACTGTCTAGTGTTTTAGAGTATCCACAACCAAGTTTAAAGCCACTCCACCCATTGGGGTTGTGACTTGCTGTTATCATAACACAGCCTTTTGCTTTAAATTCATATTGAGCAAAATAGCAAATTGGCGAAAGCGTTAAGCCAATAAAATATACATCAATACCAGCATCGGTTAATGCTTTTATTGCCTGATTAGCAAATGCCACTGAACAATCTCGGTTATCATAACCAACAACCGCTTTTGTAATTTTTATTCTTTTAAGGTATTCTGCATATGCTTCCACAATTCTATAAACATTTCTTTCGTTTAATTCGGTATCATTAACCCTACCCCTAATGTCATATTCACGAAACATTGAAACAAAGTCACTATCATAATTATTTTTCTTTTTTTCTTTCATAATATCTCCTAGTCATTAACTAGTTTAACACAGCACCAAAAAAATTAAAAGTTTTAATAGCCCAAAATGAAATTAATTTTTAACAAATTTTAAACATTTGTTAAAATCTTTGCATGGTAAACAACCATTTAATGGCTTATTCAGAATTGAAAATTTAAGTACAACAAAAAACGCAAGCCTTTTTAAGACTTACGTTATAACGTTCTTTAGTTAATCTAGTTTGTTTCCACACTTTTCACAATATTCATTTTTATAGTTATTAACATGTTTGCAACTTGCACACTCTTTTCTAACTTTTGTTCCACATTTTGCACAGAAATTTGATTCTGGTACAACTGCTTCACCGCAGTTAGGACAATTGTTTCCGACTGTTTCCTTAACAAGGTTTGTTCCATAGCCAACAACAACTATTTTGAACCCTAGCGAAGAAAGAGAACCTCCAATTACAGCAACAAAAACACATGGAAGAATTAAAATAAATGGTACAATTAAACGAGCAGTAAACCCATTTGGCCCAAAAGCATTTAAACCAGCCGTTGCAAAAAGAACAAAACAGGTAAATGCACCAATAGAACCAAATATTGCTAAAGGCAAGCCAATTAACAAAAGTTTTTTCCTTAGTCTTTTTGCTTTTTCACAATTTGCAACGTTATTTACATCCGCATTTAATGCTTTAATGGTTTCTTGTAAGTTTTTAAACATAACACCAATTTCCTTTATTTTATAATTATGAATTAGTTTACAATGATTGTTACAATATGTCAAACATATAATATTTTAATAACGCAATTGTCTTATTAATCCAAGCATGGCAATTGCACCTTTTTTTATTTGCAAAACACCCAAACTAATTAAAGTAAGGGTGTTTGTTATTCTTGAAATTTTTAAAATATTAAACAAAATTTGATTAAATTTTTGTGCAAATATCCCAAGCACGCCAAATTACCGTTCTAAGATTACCAACCTTATATGCATCGCCAACAATATGCAAGTTTTTGCCTTTTGTTGCAAGAGGATTTGGTCGATAGCCAATTGCAGATATCACGCTGTCGGACTTAATTGTTTCTTGTCCGTTGCTTGTTTTTATAGTTACTGCATCTTGGGTAATTTCGCTAACCGAACTATTTAAGTATATCTTTGTTCCCCAATAATTAAAGTAGTCTCTTAGATAAGAAGAATTTGCTAAACAAAGTCCAGGAACTGCCATTAGGTCATTTTTTGCTTCAACAATTATTGGGTTTTTGCCTTTTAAAATAAGGTCGTAGGCAATTTCACAGCCCGTTTGTCCACCGCCAATAATCACAACTTTTTCGCCTACTTTAGCACCATTTAGGTAGTCTATGGCATCTATGCACCTTTCAGAACCCGGCACTGGCAATCTTCTTGCAGATGAACCAGTGGCAATAATAATTTCATCGGCGTCTTTTAAATCGTTAATATCGGTAATTGGAGTGTTAAGCTTAATACAGATTTCAAGTTGTTCCATTTGCCTGTTATACCACTTTAATAGTTCTTTATCCTTTTCTTTAAAGGTTGGTGCAGAAGCCGGAACAAACACTCCACCAAGGTGGTCACTCTTTTCATAAATTGTTACTTTATGGCCTCGCATTGCACAAACTCTTGCACATTCCATTCCGCCAATACCACCACCAATTATGGCAATATTCTTTTGCTTCTTTGCTGGCTTAAAGTCATACTTGCCGTTGTCCATTGTTTGTGGGTTTAATGCACACCTTGCCATATGCGCAGAGTCTTCCATAGATGCATCACAAGCAACCCCTTTGTAGTGAGCCATAGGAAAACACGCATTATGACAGCAAATGCACGGCATAATATCTTCAATGCGATCTTCTTTCAGCTTGGTTACCCAATGACTATCGGTTAAAAATTGTCTTGCTACACCCATTGCATCAATCTTATTTTCTTTAATTGCCTTACTTGCTACATCTGGGCTCATTCTTCCTGCACAAACAACAGGAATTTTAACAAATTTTTTAATGTGTGAAACATCTTCTAGGTTACAATTTTGTGGCATATATACTGGTGGATGTGCCCAATACCATGCATCGTAAGTACCATTATCGGTGTTAAGCATATCGTAGCCTGCATCTTGTAAATATTTAACAGCCTTTTCGCTTTCTGCTATATCTCTGCCAATCTCGGTATACTTTTCACCAGGGACCGCACCAACGCAAAAATCCTTAGTTTTGCTTACCGCTGAATATCTTAAAGAAACCGGGTAATCATTCCCACACTCATTTTTAATGGCCTTTACTATGTCGGTTGCAAATCGATAGCGGTTTTCAAAACTTCCACCATAACAATCGGTTCTGTTATTTGTGTAATTAAGAGTAAATTGGTCTAATAAATATCCTTCGTGGACAGCGTGAATTTCTACCCCATCTACACCAGCATCTTTACACATTTTTGCTGTTTTTGCAAAGGCAGTAACCATTTGTTTAATTTCTTTTTGGCTAAGTTCCCTGCATTCGTAACCTTCTAGCCACCTAGATGGCAGTTTACTTGGCGAGGCAGTAAGTCGGCTTATGTCTATTATTGGCTTAATTAGGCCACTTAACACTTTGCTTTTTGCAACTGCCGACATAGAGCTAGGAATAGAAAACGACCTGCCAAACCCTGCCGTAAGTTGAATAAATAACTTGGCTCCCGTTTTGTGTAACTCAACCATATATTCTTTAAGTTTTTTAAATGCACCTTTTGCCTTATAAAGCCACCCACCGCCAATCATATTCCTTATTGGTGCAATACCAGGAATAATAAGCCCTGCGTCGTGCTTTGCAATATCCATAAAAAAATCTGCTGCATCTTTATCAAAGTGGTGTGGTTCCATCCAACCAAAAAGAGACGTTCCACCCATTGGGCAAACTACAATTCGGTTTTTAATTTTACAACCGTTAATTTCCCACGGTGTAAACAACTCATTATACTTACTATCCATATACCTTTCTCCTTAAAACTTTACTACTTTATTATTTATAACTATTTACTATGCCGTTAACTATGTAATTTGCTTACACATTCAGCCTACTTAAATTCGGTCTTAGTTTCATCAGTTGGTTCCAAAATAATTGCATCATTAACAATTGTGCTTTTTGCTTGTTTAATTTTACGACTATATGTTAATGTAATAATCAATCTTTTTACACCTTCAACAATAAGTGAAATTCCAGCATAAATTACTACCGCACTAAAATTAGAAAACATTACAGAAATTCCAAGAATGATGGTTAGTATAGACAATGTAAGAAGAATTGGCCAGCCTTTAACTTTTGCCCGTGCACAATAAATGCTGTCAGATAGGCTAGATAGCGAGTCTACTACAATGAACAGTCCAAACATTACCGTTACGGCTCCTTTAATTATGTTTGGATACACCAAGCAAAAAATTCCCCAAATAATCATTAAAATTCCAAATATAATTAATCTTTCTGAAAACAATTGCACTTCGGTAAAGTATTTAATAATAAGCCCTATCCCCATTGCAATTAATGCATAACCGAACACCAAACACAAAACATTACCCGCCTTTGCTGGCAGTGCAACACACAAAATCCCAACGACAATAGTTAATACCGAAATTATTATGCTGTCCCACTTAAACTTCTTTAGTTTTTCTTTAATTGAACTCATGTTCTTCTCCTTTTGTTTGTTTAAGTTACTTATATTCTGCAATAAATAAGTTTATCTTATTAGTTTTTATAAAATCATTTTCTTTTTTATCATTATACCAAACTTAACATAATTCTCCAAGTTTTTTGTTGGCCTATACAACATTAAGTTAAAATCAGTATTAACAAAAAACGATTTTTAATTTTCGTAAATAAAAAAATAAAAGCGAACACCTATTTGGCAAGCATAGTGTTTCGCTTTTTAGATTAACTTTATGTTTTAAGTTGTTTAATTTTTATTAACCCACTTTTTTAATGAATAGTAATTAAATTATGGTTTTGCTTGTTGATTTGTATTTTTTAGTGTTTTTACCATAGTAAGTACTGAAAAAATAATTATCACAATAAAAATGCCAATACTGCTTATGATAGACAAGGTCTTCATAGAATCAGTCATTCCTCCATTTACCATAATTAATGTGTGTTGTAAAGTAAGAATAGATACAAGAGCATCAACAACCGATAGCTCTCTTAAAAATTTAAAAGACAGATTATTTGCTTTATTAACTTTGCAAAAATTAATAATTGCCATTGTCACTTTATAAGTGGTATAAGTTGCCACTGTTATGGCGGGTATAATGCCAAATTTAACATCTTTGGGTTTAAAAATCATCAATGCAATTGGCACCATCAACGATATATCTATAAAAAACATAAAAACAGATAACGCTATATAATTTCTTTTTCTTATAACACCTTGTGTTAATTTATCTTGCGTTTTTAGTTTTAATTCACAGTAGACCGAAATTGCTCTTGCAATAATTAAACATAAATAGTAAATAGAAATGCTTATACCCCAAGAATCAAAAAATCTTATGCCCAAATAGAAATTATAAATTGCAAATATAAAGGTTATAAATAATGAAATGCTAGTGGTTATTATTATTTTATTTGAAGTTGTAACTAGTTTTTTAAAACTTGTGGGCATGTTCATTTTTTCCTTCCAAATTAGGTATTACACACTTAATTATTATATCTTCAATATAATCTATATCATCTTTGCAATCATTTTTTATCCATTCATTAATTATTGCCGTAACCCCATTTATATAATAGGCAATCATATAACTTTCAGTTTTTTCATCAATGCCGAATTTGCTAAAAATAGGCTTAAAGACATGTTTATTAAGCGAGTTAAATTTTTCATTGGAATTCATAAGTGTTGTGTGTTTAACGGATACCTGGTGCAAAATTTTGTTTTCTTTTATGTAGCTAAGGTATGGTGACAAATATTGTGGCGTTATTAAAATTAGGTCTTCGTTAGAACCATTATTAATTTTATCAAAAAATTTACTTTCTGTGCCGGCAAAATATTGTAAAAATTGCTTGTTTGAATTTTCTATGCATTCTTCTAACAAATCATCTATTGTATCATAATGAAGATAAAATGTAGAGCGATTAACCCCCGCTTTAACGCAAATTTCTTTAACCGTGATATACTTTAAGTCCTTTTTATTTAAAAGTTGAATTAAGGCCTGATTCATTAAAAGAGCAGTATTATAATACTTGCTCTCAGATTTTGTCATAATACTGCCCTCCTTGTTTTATTCTTCTTCGCTTATTTCTTTGGCAAGACAAAGTATATCTGAACCGTATTTATTTTTACCCTTTTCAATAAGTTGTTTATAAATAGGATAATTAATACTGCAACCTATTATACCAATAGTGCCAATCACAATACCAGCAATCTTAGCTCCAATTCCGATGCCTATTGTACCAATTGAAAGACACATGCCAGTTCCTAAAATTAAGGTGCAACAAACTCCAAAAATATAGGCAAAAATATTTGCTGGACGTTTTGCTTTTGCATCTAGTTTTTCCAATTGTTTTATTTTTGTGGTTTCCTTTTTAGAGTATTCATTTACAATGTGTTCTGCATAAATTTTATCGGTATTCATTTTCTTCCCTCCTTGGTTTTAATAATTACATTATACCAAGAACATTGCAGAACTCATCAACACAAAGTTAAATAAATGTTGATTTAATGACATTATAACATAAAAATCGCCTTATTTCTATTAAAAACTTTTTCAAATACTAGTTTCATATAAAGCACCATAACTTAAGCCTTATTCAACAAATTAAATGCATTTTATTAATAATTAAAAAATTTGCAAAAAATCTATTGCAAAAATTTTTAAAGTATATTATAATACTTTTTGTTGTGGAAAAATTTGCTAAATAAGCACTTCAACAACTAATTAAATTAACTTAATATTAAAAGTAAGTTGTTTAACTATCACAAAAATTAATATAAAAACACGGAGGTTTGGCTGAGCGGTCTAAAGCGGCGGTCTTGAAAACCGTTGATGTGAAAGCATCCTGGGGTTCGAATCCCTAAGCCTCCGCCATTAGGGAGTAATCCGAACTTTTTGAGTAGGATTGCTCTTTTTTCTTGCTTTCAAACAAAACTTCACTATCAATATCAGGTTGCTCTTTAAGTTTAAGTTGTTTAGACTTATCACCATTTGTGTTAAAATAAATTTCGCAATGTTTATCGTAAAGAATAACTTTGTTTATAAACATATCAACAAGTCGCTGGCAAGCAAGTTGGTCTGTTAGGTCAATATCTTTAAACGAACACAAGAATGAATAAATAACATTTTTATCAAGTGGTTTAATAACAAGCATTTCTCGGCTTGTTATTTTTTCTTGTAAGTCTTTATTTGCTATTTCAAGTTCTTTCATTCTTTCATTTGTTGTGTCGTTAAAAATTCCACTTTCTATTGCACGAACAAAGTTCGCAAGTTTTTTGTTATTTTCTTGCAGTTGCTTATTTAAACTTTCCAAAACTTTATCTTTTTCAATGCTTTTGTTGTATGTATCGGCAAGACAAATGGAAAGTTCATTCAAATCAGTTTGATTTAAAAATTCTTTTGTAGCGAGCAAAACAATATTTTCAATATATTCTTGTGAAATAGACTTTTTATCGCAAAGGTCTTTATTCTTTTTCTTTGTAAAGCATTTGTAGTAGTTGTAAATCTTGCCCATTTTACCTTTGCCACTATCTCCAGTCATTAAACCACCACATTTGCCACAAATGAGTTTACCACTTAAAAGATAATTAACATCAGTCTTAAAGTGTGCAGAAGTGCGTTTTGCGACTTTTAAACGAGCATTAACTTCATCAAACACTTCTTCGCTAACAATTGCAGGAAAAATATTTGTGTAGCAAGTGTCGTCAGCATAAACACAACCTTTATAGTTTGGATTTCTCAAGACTCTTGAAACCATATTTATTGTCCAAGGTTTACCATAAGTATTTTTAATTCCTTTTTCAGAAAGTAAAGCAACAATATCTTTAATTCGCTTGCCACTGTAATATTGATTAAACATATATTCACAAACAATGTTCGCTTGTTCTTCATTTATGCTAACTTTTTTGTCTTTTACATTGTAGCCATAAGGAGTTGGACCACCAGTAAACAAGCCTTTAATTCTACTTTCTTTTAAACCACGCTTAACCTTTTGAGAAAGTTCGGCAGAATAATATTGGTTCATACCTTCAAGTAAACTTTCAAGTATTATACCTTCGGGAGTGTCAGGAATATTTTCCATTGCTGAAATAACTTTAACACCGTTTTGCTTTAAAGTGTGCTTGTGCAAAGTTGATTGATATTTATCTCTTGAAAATCTGTCAAATTTATATACAAGAACATACTCCCATTTTTTGTTAAAGCTGTCTTTAATCATTCGTTGAAAGTCTGGACGATTATCGTTTGTTCCAGTCATAGCCCTGTCGATATATTCAGCAACAATTTCATACCCATTCTTTTCAGCATATTCCTTGCAAACTCTTAATTGTCCATCAATGCTTTGCTCTGTCTGACTATCACTAGAATATCTTGCATATATAACAGCTTTTTTCATAGTTAATTCTCCTTTGTTACAATAAATTTGTATAATTTTGCATCTTGTGTAATCTCTTCTAAAAATAGATTAAAGTTATTTAAAATATATCTAATAATTTTCATATTGATATAAAGTAGTATTAATTTTAAGCAATCTTTATTGGTAGCATTATACGCATAACCACCATGCATTAAATCATTTCTATTTAAATTATTATTTTGATTTTTTGTGGAAGAATTGCATTGCTTGTAATATTTATTCATTTTGTCCCACATATTTACATAATACTCTATGTTTAACCGTTTAATAAAATCTGTTATTTTATTGGAGCGTTCTTTCCCACTTACAATGCCAGTAAATTCACTAGCCTTATAATGTTCATTTTCTAAAAGTGCAAACATTGTTCTAGCACACGAGTTGTATGACTTATTGATAAAACAATTGACCGCCTCTTTCAAATCATTAATTTTATCGCTTTGTAATTTTGTATCAAATGTTTTTAATTCAAATATTTCACTAAAAACATACCTAATTAGATTACAATTGTTTTGGGTATAAAGCTCAATCAAATAATCTTCTAATTTATCATCTTCAATTTTTGTTATATATTCATCTGGGAATTGATAATGGAATATAAAATATCCTTTATCTGCTAAAAAATTCATCCTTTTATTGTATTCATTTGAAAATAAACTTTTTCTATCGTTATTTATGATTTCTATATATTTAATGAGTTGTTGAAAATATTTGTATTTCATATCGTCTCGTAAATTTAATATTCTTTCAGATTCTTTGTATTCTGGATATTTATTAAATTCAGAA
>CAJJIV010000023.1 GCA_905187655.1 uncultured Eubacteriales bacterium
TTTTTTTACCCCAGTTATCTTGGGTAAAATTATATCAGCAATGGCAGAAGCAAATTATGAAGTTGCCATAAATTATGCTTGGTTATACTTTGCTTTAGAGTGCTTAAATCTTGCATTCAGCCTATTAAAAACCCCATTTTTCAAAATTCTTGAAAACCGAGTTAAGTTAGATGTTAAATTAGATGTAATTAACAATACTTTTAATATTAACATTGGCCAATATGAAAAAATGGGCAACGGCGTGTTTATAACCAGACTTACCAGCGACCTTAATTCCCTAAGCAACTCTTTTAAACAAATATCTGAAACAATTGTATCATTTGTATCAAAAATTGGCTTTTTAGTATACATATTCATAATGAACTTTTGGCTAGGAATATTTTTACTTGGATTTGTAATAATTCGCTACTATGTTTACCAAGTAAGAATTTACTACTTTTCTATTCTAAAACCAGTTGTACACAAAAAAAGTGAAACAGTAAACAGCACTGTCGGTGAAACGATTCGTGGCATAAAAGACATAAAAACACTAGACTTGCAAAATAGTTTACTACATCAAATAGAAGAACAACAAACCGATTATATGCATGCCGATAACAAAGAATGGTATGTCGGAACAGCACTTAGCAGTTTTGCTTCGTTTGTAAGCATTGTCTGCAACTTACTATTTGTAATGCTTTGTGCTTCACTTATGCAAAAAGGTCAACTTGCCGTTGCAATTTTCTACACCGCATACAGCTATAAAGCAAACATAATGTCTTTTGCTGTTCACCTTGGAAACCTGCAAAATTACTTTAAAGAAATTGAAGTTTCTGCTTGGCGTGTCTTTGACCTTAAAGATGGTGTAAAATATCAATTTAACAAATACGGTACCGATGACTTCGCTGACTATAAAGGTAATATAGAATTTGAAGATGTTCACTTTGGATATACAAGCGATAAAGATGTTTTAAATGGCGTTAACTTCAAAATTAGACGAAATACGCATGTAGCATTTGTTGGAGAAAGTGGTTGCGGAAAGAGCACCATTGTTGGCTTAATTTGCAAGTTATACACTCCTAACCAAGGAAAAATTAAATTTGATAACAAAAATAGTGAAACATTAAGTAGAGATTTCTACAAAAATGTTACAATGGTTAACCAATTCCCTTACTTGTTTAATATGACTATACGAGAAAATATGCAACTAGTTAAACCCGATGTCACCGATGAAGAAATTTATGAAGCACTTAAACTTAGCAACGCATACGAATTTGTTTCAAATTTGCCACAAGGACTAGATAGTTTTCTTGGCGAAGGCGGAACTAGACTTTCAGGCGGACAAAAACAAAGAATTTGCATAGCAAGAGCATTGTTAAAAGATGCAAAAGTATTAATTTTCGATGAAGCAACCAGCTCGCTAGACAATATCTCTCAAGAAAAGGTAATAGAAAGCATTGAAACACTAAGAGCAAATAAAACAATAATAACAATAGCCCACAGACTATCAACCATCGAAAATTGCGATGAAATTTTCTTCTTAGATGGCGGAAAAATTGTTGCACAAGGCAAACACGAAGACCTTATGAATGAGAATAAAACATATCGAGCCCTTTATAACAAACAAAAAAAGGAACTTAAACAAGCCGAAGAAAATTAACCAATACTAAGTAAAGCACCAACAAACGTTGGTGCTTTTTATTTTTTTTAACTTTCTTATTACTAAAAACTTCTAAAGAACAATTATTTTTCGAAGAATGCCACAGCAACTACACCCGGACCAACATGAGTTCCAACGGTGCTCCCAATCATATGCCTTGGTACAGTTCCTGCACTTTTTTGCCATATATTCTTACTATCTTCAATATATTTATCAAGCAAAGTTGTTTCTGCACCAGTAAAAGCTGTTGAATAAGGCATGCCAAAATCTATTCCAGCAGTTTTACCAATTAGTTCATTTAAAAAAATATTTCCTTTTCTAGACCCAATCGCCTTTCCTGCCATCTTTATTTCACCCTCATCAACCATAATAATAGGCTTAATATTAAGCATTGTTCCTGCCATTGCAACTAAAGGCGAAATTCTTCCACCCTTTTTCAAATATTTTAATGTTGCCAAAACTGCAAATACTTTAATTTTAGTTTTCTTCTCATTTAACAAATCCACTATTTCATTTGGCATAAGATTTTTATCAATAAGTTCCATAGCGTAATTAATTAAAATTCTCTCACCTACCGATGCATTTAAACTATCCACAACATAAACATTGGCAAATTGCTTACTTGCATCAACTGCCTGGTTATAAGAACCAGATAATTTTGATGACAAACAAATTGCAATAACGCTATCTCCATTTTTTGTCATTTCTGCAAACTTTTCTTCATACCTAAATTTTGTTATTTGACTAGTTTTAGGAAACTCTGTGCTCTGTTCAAGTTTTTTAAAAAATTCCACATGAGAAAGATTAACACCATCAAAATAAACTTCCCCATCAATCATTATTTCCATAGGAATCATATCAATTCCCATACTATTTGCTTCTTCCTGTTCAATATCGCAAGAAGAATCTACTAAAAGTTTAATTGCCATAATTATTCCTTTATTCTTTATCGCTTATAATTTTCAAATTATCGTAAATTTTATTAAAAGTATTATAAAAAGACTTTAATTCTTCATCTGAGATATAATTTTTATCATAATTTATAATATCATTAATTTTCCCCGAAATAAATTCAGCAACTTCTTCACCTTTTGGTGTAAGTTTTAAATTAGAATTATATTTTTTCTTATTTTCATCTGATTTACATTCTACATAACCCTTTTCTTCAAGGTCTTTAAGAGCTCTTGATACACCAGCCTTGTCTTCTTCACATAAATTGCAAAGTTCGGTTGCGGTCATGCCATCTTCATTACCATATAAATAAAATATACAATTCACTTGCGAACCTTTTAAGCCAAACTTACTCATTTCATAATTTTTAATTTTATTTATCACCCTTCCAATATTAGAAAGCAACACGGTAAATTCCCTAAACCTTAAATTCATAACATCTCCCCTATACTTTTATTTGCTAACATAATCAATAATAGCACAGACTTGTTGTTTTGTCAACAAGTTGTTTTTGTTTGTTAAATTAAAACACATAATAAAATTGACTAATTAACGATTAATTTTTATAATAATTGCGTAGAAATAAATAATTTGCTTTTATGTCAGAACCAAAAATTAATCTTTATAATTCAGGAGGAAATCAATTATGGACAAAATATGTCAAAGTTGTGGTATGCCTATCACCAATAAAGAACAATTAGGCACAAACGCAGACGGAACTGTTAACAACGATTATTGTAAATATTGCTATATTAATGGCGAGTTTATACATAAAGTAACTATGGAAGAATATATTCAAATGTGTTCCAAATTCGGAAAACAAGCAGGAATGACCAACAAACAAATGAAAGCACACTGCGAAAAATTATTCCCAACACTTAAAAGATGGAATAAAAAAAATTAATATATTTCAAAAAATCACTTGACTCTCCCCCTACTGGAGCATTTACCATATAATTAAACAAGGAGAAATGTATGTTAAAAATTGGTGAATTTTCTAAACTTGCGAAAACAACTATAAAAACTTTGCGATACTATGATTATGTAAATTTATTAAAACCTGTGTTTGTAGATGATAATGGTTATAGATACTACGAAATAGAACAACTAAACGACCTTATTATGATAGTAGAGCTTAGAAAACTTGATGTTCCAATTATAGAAATTAAAAAGTTCCTTAGTTGTCAAGAAAAAGATAAATTTTTAGAAACGCATTTACAAGTTTTAGAAAAAGAATTTAAAAGAAAACAAAATCAAATCTCCTTAATTAAAAATTATATCGCAAAAGCGAAAAAAGGAGATTTTATGGAAAAATATATTGCAAAAGAAATTATTGTGCCAGAAAACAAAGTTTATTTTAAGCATGGCACTATTGCTTCAATGAATGACTTATTTAATTTTGTGCTTCAAGCAGGAACCGAAGCAAAAGAAACTAACCCAACTCTTAAATGCACCAATTATTGTTACGTTACTTATACCGCCAAAGAGTACAAAGAAAAAAATGTAGAACTTGAGTACGTTGAAGCAGTAAAAGACTTTGGAAAAGAAAGTAAAAATATTAAGTTTAGAGTTGACCCACAAATTACCGCAATTTCAGTTGAACACAAAGGCCCATATACAAATTTATCCAAGGCCTATGCTTTTGCATTAAACTTTGTTAAGGATAAAGGATATAAAATTGCAGGTCCAATCCGTGAAGTATATATTCACGGCTGTTGGGACGAAGAGAACGAAGATAATTATTTAACCGAAATACAAATTCCTATTCAATAGCCTAAATCACACACAGCGAGAACATCTATTAAGCTTTATAGTAAATTATACATTAAAAAAAAATTAAATAAAAAACAACACTATTCTTTATTAAAATAAAATGAACCTTGATAAATTTTCATCAAGGTTCATTTTATTAATTACTGGTGCCGAAGGCGGGACTTGAACCCGCACATTGTTGCCAATACTGGATTTTGAGTCCAGCGCGTCTGCCAATTCCACCACTTCGGCAAAAAACAAAAAGTGCCAAATAAATTTTTTACATTGGCACTTATTATATTAACACTTTTTTACTAATATTGCAAGTCTTTTGTTGTTTTTTATCTTTATTATTTATTCATACAAAGTTCCCTTACGTTTTGTAATATATTTAAAAGCAGTCGTACTTGCAATTGCTCCATCGCCAGTTGCACACACAATTTGCCTTAGTGGTGTATTCCTTATATCTCCCGCAACAAACACACCTTCAATATTTGTTTTCATTTCTCCATCACCAACAATAAAACCATTATCATTTCTGTCAATTGCAGAGTCAATATAATCGGTATCTGCTCCACGCCCAATTGCAACAAACAAACAATCTAAATCAAATTGTTGCGTTTTTGCCGTTATCACATCTTCAATTATTGCCCCTGTTAACTTTTCTCCATTCCCAATAATCTTTTTAACTTTACCAGTATACACTGGTTCAATTTTATCATTAGTTAAAACCTTGTCAACAAGAGCCTGCTCAGCTCTAAACCTATCTCTGCGATGCAATAAATATACTTTTTTTGCAAAACTTGTTAAATATAATGCTTCTTCAAGCGCGGTATTCCCTCCGCCAACAATCATCACTTCTTTGCCAGCACATTTTTCCGCATCACGGCGTACAGTGTAACTAACACCCTTTCCAAGGTACTCCTTTTCATTCTCTGCATCAAGTTTTCGCACACTTGTTCCAACTGCCACAATAACCGCCATTGCTTTATAAACAGCCTTAATTCCTTTAACAACTTTTGTTTCACCGCAAAGTTCACTATCTATTACTTCATCTAAAATTACTTGTACATTATTGGCTTCAAGTTGTTCTACCATTTTGCCGGCAAGATCCGGACCGCTTATTTTTGTATATCCAGTATAATTCAGCACTTCATATGTTAAATATACTTGTCCGCCTAAATAATCTTCTTTTTCAATAATAGCAACATCTAAACCAAGCCTTTTTGCGTAAATGCCCGCCGTAATACCTGCTGGACCACCGCCAATAATAAGCAAATCAAACACTTTGTCTTCCATTAATTTTCTCCTAATTACTAGTTTAATTATAACAAAATGCTATTAACTGTGGCAACAAATTTTTTATTTAAAGTGTAAATATTTAATTAATTGGCAAGACTAATAATAAAACAAAAAAGGAGCATATTTAAAATGACATTTAACCCATTTGAAGAAAAACCCGAAAAAATTGAAAAAGGTTTCAGCGATTTTGAAAAAATGTATCCCAAAGCCTACAAAAAGTCAGACATAGACCCTTATACAAAAACAAGGATAATATTAATGAACGGCACCGAGTTTGAATCCGTTTGGTGTGGGCACACTTTTTCAAGAAACTGTCCAGACAACGACTTAAGAAGAGAGCTTGCAACAATAAGAAGAGTTGAACAAATGCAACAAAAACGCATATCCGCTCTTAAACCAATTGATGAATCTATTTTAGAAACCACAATAAGCTATGAGCAACTTGCTGTAGACTTAACCGCAGTTATGGCACAAGAAGAAACCGACCCAGTTGTAAAAAAAGCACTGGACCTAGCACTTCTAGAAGACTTTGACCACCTTTATCGCTACGCAAATTTATATGAAATGGATGAGCATAAACATGCTGAAGAACTTGTTGGTGGCTACACCGAAATAATGCCAGGAAGACCAACCATAAGCGAGCATCGTCACCCAAACGATGATATTTGCTATTGGATTGATAATAAAAAAGCAGAACCATTAACAAAACTTCACGCAAGCATTATAACCGCTGCCGAACAACAAACTATGAACTATTATATGAATGTCGGTGCTTTTTATAAAAATGATTTAGGCAGAAAACTTTATAGCGAAATTGCATTAATTGAAGAACAGCACGTTTCAGAATACGGAAGCCTTAAAGACACAACTTGCACTTACCTTGAGAATATGTTAAATCACGAATATACTGAATGTTACTTATATTATTCTTGTATGCAAGATGAAACCGATGAGCATATCCGCAAAATTTGGGAATTGCACTTAAATCAAGAAATAAGCCATTTGCACAAAATTGCAAAACTATTAAAAAAATATGAAAAACGAGATGCCTGTGAAGTAATTAAAGATGGCACCTTCCCAACATTACTTCATCTTGGTCCTAACAAAAACTATATCCGCGAAATTATAAAATCTTCAGTGTATGCAACAAGAGAACGAGAAAATTATGTTGATGCAAATAAGTACACGGGCAAAGACTTTATAAACTACCAAGCCATAATAAACAAAAACCCAGAAAAAACCCCATCGCATGCGGTTATTGTTAAAAAACTTAAAGAAGACAATCAAGATTATCGTTTTACCGATCAGCCTTGCCCATGTGAAGAATTGCAAGACCGTACAACCGATAACATAACAGTTGGAAGAAACAAAGCAAATCTTAAAGAAGTTAAATCAAAATAACAAATAGACGCAATTTAGTTTGTAAAACAAAAAACTATGTCAAAAAAATGTCCATAAGGGCTATCCTGACATAGTTTTTTATATGTTTAAAATTGGAAATATACATTTAATCAATTAGCATTGAGATTGGCAAAACAAATACCACTCCCTTCGCATTAGATTTAAAATCTGCAATTGCATATATACTTTTAACAATAGGATAAACAAGTTTTTCTTCAACAACCATTAACACCACTTCTTTCTCAGGTGCAATATCTATTCCAAAAAACTTCTTTTTTTCGGTGCTAACACCTCTTCCATCTAAAATTACCGCACCTTTGCCACCATTATCATTCCCGCATTTAATTACTTGATAAGCATAACCCTTTTTTACAATAGTAATAACTAACTTACTAGCTGGATTGTTAACATAATCCAACGTGCTTGTAAGTGGTAAATTCATATCCACTTCTGTTTTTATTTCTTTTTCCTTTTCTGCCATATTTCTCTCCTTTAAACAAATAATCCTTTTGCGCCCAAATAACCATCAACATCAAGTGTGAACCCAAGCCCCATTCCTGGTAACGAAAAATTAAGCTCGGTATCAACTGCTACTAAAATATTATCGGCATCTTCCTTTCTTGCACATGCAATGACAACCAAAGTACTAGTTGTCTGAAGTCCAAGTCGTTTAGCAATTCCAGCACCAAACTCGGTTAAAACAACTCTTCCGCCATACTCGGCAATTTTATTAATAATAGCAGACTCTTTCTCTGGCGAAGAAAATATCATAATAATTTTCATTTCATCAATATCTGCCAAGTTAAATTTTTTAATTTTAGATTTAACTTTTTTTTCATTTTTACTCATACCTATCACCCCCAAACTCTCTTTCATGCTTTTCTCTTATTTTATCAATATTAGAATACTTATCATCGGTTCTAGATAATTTAAGTAATATCTTCCTCGTTTTGCGGTCATCAGACTTAACCATAATAGTAAATACCAAGCCAATAAGTTCCATAACAAGTGTAGGAAACATAACCATAATGCCCAATGTTCCAAAACTACTTGCGCCAGACCCACCAATACCAATCATAATAGGAAAAACAAATGCAACGGTCAATGTTCCAGTTGCAACACCACTACTATCAAAAGCAATTGCCGCAAACATTTTATTCACAAAAAATGATAAAATTAATACAAGCCCATAACAAACAACAAACAAAATCCAAATAGGAATATTAAAGTAAAGTTTTAAAACCATCATAATACTAGAAACTAAAACAGAAACACCAATGGCAACCAAAATTAACCAAGATCTAATATTCCTATTAGTAACATCTTCAATTTCTTTTGCAAATATTCTTATAGAAGGCTCAGCAAAAACCAGGGTAAAACTTAACAAACTACATATTAAAATTGAAACAATTACATTATCAAAATTATTTATCACCTTTCCAACTTCAACGCCCATTTCACTAAACCCAAGTTCTACACCAAATAAGAACATATAGAATCCAATAAAGGTTACAAGCGAGCCAAGCAACAATTTCTTTTTCTCTTGTTTAGATATTTTAATAAAAAAGAATTCAAAAATAAAGAAAACTGCAACAAGTGGTAACAATGATAGCGAAACATCTTTAAGTATTTCAAGCCACAGAGGTAATTCATTTACAGCGGTCGCACTAGCACCTGTTTTACCGCCGTTAAACACAACTGAAAGCAACAACACCAGTATTATTGGGCCAATAGAACTTATTCCAATTAAACCAAAGTTGTCTTCTTGCCCACTTTCCTTATGCGACACCATTTTTGCAACACCAATACCAAATGCCAAAAGGAATGGACTGGTAACCA
Organism: uncultured Eubacteriales bacterium; assembly: GCA_905187655.1. GTDB lineage: Bacteria > Bacillota > Clostridia > Christensenellales > UBA1242 > UMGS1908. The sequence goes on from CAJJIV010000023.1 coordinate 8,885, forward strand.
CACCTGTAGTGCTAGCAGCCATATCAAGCGACATAGCCAATTCTCCATCGCTTGTAAAAATCATAAAAACACCAACAATTGCAAATAGAATAATCATAATTAAGTTATATGGAATACTTTTTATAATTCTTACTAAGCCAAGTGCCAAGCAAAGCCCAACACCAGCACCAGCACCAAGCATAAGCCAAATTTTAGGAATACTAAATCCACCAAGAACAACTTTGGTGGAAAAAACTTGAAGGTCAGGTTCAGCAATTGTAGACACAATTCCAAAGACAACCGCAAAAATTATATAAATGTAAAAACGTTTCTGGTCACAAGCCGAGTTTCCAACATATTCGCCCATAGGCACAATACTACTATCAAGACCCGTTAAAAAAATCGCTTGGCCAATAACAAATATTACCGTTCCAACCAAAAAGTTTATTAAAACAGAGTTGTCAAATCTTTGCACTCCAAAGTGCAATATCAAAACAAACGCCACAATTGGCAATATTGAAAGGCTTAATTGTTTTATCCTTTTTAACATCGCTCTATCCTTTTAATCAAGGTTGAATAAACATAAAAATTCAGTTATATAATATCTCCGCCGTGTCCCCCAGAAATTATATCAATATCTATCGCTTTCTTCTTTTTTTTAACTATTTTGGGGTTTTGTACCTTTTTAACAGGTTCTATCTTGTCTTCTATTTCCTCATCAACCGGCTTATCAGCCGAACTTTCATTATCATCATCAAAAAACGAAAACAGATCATCTATTGAATCTAAATTTGGCCTCTTTTCTTCTTCATCATTATTTTTGTCTTCAATCACATCAAGCTTTTTTTCTTCTTGTTTTGGCTTAGATAGCGAACTTATGTCCACAACATCGGTAGTTGCCAATCTTTTACCAGTAGACACATACTTGTTTCTATAAACCAAATTTGTATTTCTACCAATAAAGTTCTTCTTGTCAGATGATACATATTCAGCACTTTCATTAAGTTCATTAAAATCAAAATTTGCACTATTTGAAGCACTAACCGTTTTATCTAGCTCATTAACTAAACTTTCCAGTTCTTTATTATAATCTACTGACATTGTAAAATTTACTCCTCAAATTAATACTTAATTTCAAGTGTAAGTGACTTGTTGTTTGCAAGTTTAATATTTTCAATAAATGGATTTTGTGGGTCAATGTTATAGCCTTTAACTTTCTTAGCTCCCTTAAACAGAACCAAATTAAAACAAGTATTTTTAATTGCTTTAATATTAACAATAGCATTACCACGCTTGTCGTCCCACGCAACATCAATAATTGCATTGTGTCTTGTTTCAACGCCTTCTATTTTACCAGATTTCCACGCAGTTGGCTTAGCACTCATAATTGAAATATTGTTGCCATAATCTAAAACGAAACAACTTGTAATAGCATTAAACAAAAGTTCATTTCCAGCAATGTTAAAATAGTTATCACCATCAACATAGGCACACATATTGTTTTTATCATAATTTAAGAAAATTAAATTTTTTGAAATAAAATTAGAAATCATATATCTTAAAATATTAAACGATGCATCACCCTGACCAAGCACCGCAGAAATTTCAGCTAGCCTGCCAAGTGAAATAATTGTTTGTGCAAATAGCCCTTTGTCAATTCTCTGCACAACGGCATTAAGATATGGGGCCACACTGCTAACATTAGAATTTGCCGTAATATCTCTAGAACCATAAACACTAAATAATTGCAAAAACCCACTACTAAGATTGCTGTTTTCATCATCATAATATTCAGCAATGGCACCTTTAATCGTTTTAATTTTAGGCAGTCCGTTTAAAAAGTTTTGGTAATCCACCATTTTATCAATGGTTATTGAATAGGTGTTAGAAAGTTGCATTATGCAATTTATTAGCGCTCTAATTACCACAATGTCACAGGTACAATTGGTATAAACCCCAACTTGTTTGTTTTCAAAATACTTAGACTTACCATACGGAGAAAAAGAAGGACAACAAACCATTTCCCCTATTCCATTTTCATAAAAATAATTAATATAAAAGTTTACAACTTCACACATAAACGGCAAGGCTTCATTCTTTAAAAACCTTAAATCTTTTGTAAGCATAAAATAATCATAAAATATAAAAGAAATAACAGCGCCAGAAGACACAACAGAAATATCACTTGCCTTTGTGCTTGCTGTAAGCCCCGTTCCTCTTGCAAGCTTGTTAGGAACCATATAACCCTTAGACTTATAAATGCGATAAGCATTTTTCTTAAGGTCATCTGCATACTTCAAAAAGTAATTAACAATTAGTCCATATTTTTCATCGTCATCAAGTGCCATGCAAGAAGAATAAAGCGCAGGAATAGAGCACGCACTATCAGGAAAAGCATTTGTGTTTGCATAGTGATATGACCAAAGACCAGTAAGATTAGCAGGAAAAACTTTTTTGCTTATTCCGCAAACATTTAAATACTTTGCAAAATGAAATAACTTTTCATAAAGAAGTGTACTATTTTCATTAAAAGCTGTTAAAAGGTTATCAATACTATTTTCTCTTTCATCTGAAATAGAAAGTTCACACCTTCCAAACTCTTTTGAATAAACAGCACTATGTTCTTTAAACATCTTTTCGTAATTAATTAACTTAATTGCAACTAGCTCATTTTTTGCCTGTTCAATTTCTTTTGTCTTAAGTTTTCCAACATAAGTTTTAATTAATACAAGAATTTTTTCCGCATTTTCAATTTTTAGTTTGTTATCGTTAACCTGAAATGTTGCTCTAGTATCTGTAATAACTCTTGCACAAACACCATAATTAACGCCATCTCTTTCCGAGTTAAAAGTCATAAACCCATTAAATATTTCACATTCCGTGGTAAGTGCAGGAGCCATCTCACCATTAAAAGCATTATATTTATAATCATGCGGAACAAGCGACAAGGTTGCAGTAATTAAATTATTGCCTTCCTTAGAAATTTCGTAAACCATTATGTTTGAAGCAAAAGACACAAAGCAGGAACGGTCTATTTTTGTTCCTAGGTCATTAAAAAATACAGTAGCTTCACCATTTTCCATATTAACTTGTCTAAAATAATTTGAAACATGTTTACCAGCAATAGCCTGTTCAACAACAAGATCTGCAATTGGCAACGGGCAACTAATGTGAGGATTGTATTTTTTTGCTTCAAATGCTTTTTCAATAGTTATCCCAGCCATAACTTGATTTTTAGAATCAACAAGTCGCCTTATTTCTTTAATCTTGTCTGAAACATCAGGAAGAACGCCAACAGCGCCTAGCCAGTTAGCCCTAGAATCAGATATCATAATTCGTTCATACCTAACACCACCCTGAATTAAGGCCCCAATTTCGCCATTACCAATAGGCAATGCACTTTCCCATGGCGAAAAAACCGATGCTGGCTTGGTGTATTTTAAAACAAATTTTGCGTTATTTATCTTTTGCATACAAATTTACTCCAAGTAAGACTTATTATAATATTATTATATAACAATAA
>CAJJIV010000024.1 GCA_905187655.1 uncultured Eubacteriales bacterium
TTGTAAGAATAATTTTTAAATATTTTTTCTATATATATTTCAACGTTATCACTTCCAGTAATTTGATCTGCCATAAGATTTGCTATTGTTTCATTAATATCTAATAAATATACAATTCCTTTTACTGGGTCTGAAGCAAATTGGTCGTTTGTAAATTTGCCATATTCGGTTTTAGTTTTAGAACCAATACCTAAAAATCCCTTTGTTTTATATGTCTTTTCATAGTAAATGTTAGAATCACCAGGTATTACATAAAGTATTGTTTGACAAGTTTTATTTTCAAATGCAAGACTGCTGTCATCATGGTAAAGTATGCATTTCATTGAAACTTGTTTTAATTCATTAATGTCTAAATAACAATCTATACTAATTTTAATATCAAAAGAAAGAATAGAAGTTTGAGCATCGCCGGTTATTCTAAAGTGTCGCATTTCTGCAGTATTGGCAGTTGTTTCAAGTAAGTTATTAATAGTGTCAAAAACAATGTATCCGGTAGTGTCGGATAAAGTGTAAGAGGCTTCTTCATCTGTTGCAACAGAGAAAACAGCATTTGCATTAAAATTATATCCAAATAAATTTATTGTTGGGTTAGTGTATAATGAAACAATTCCATTTTCTACATTAATTTTAATTTTAACTATGTCAGTTAGCAAGCTAGACATCGTGCTAAGATTTAGTTCTAGTGCCACATAACGGTTTTCATCATAGTTTGATGCAGAATTAATAATGCTACTAAGGTCATAAGAATTAATATTGGTATTTATACCTTCTAATAATTGGTCTAATATGTCTTTTAGTTCTGGAATATAATTTAATAATCTATCAATTGTTTCTTTGCTCTTTGCTAACTCTTCAGTGCTGAACGTTCCTTTAATTCCGTTATAATCAAAATACAATCTCTTGTTTTCATAGTTAATTGCTATAGTATGTGTTCGAGCATTTTGTTCGGTCTTTTCAGCAGTGCCATTTGTATAATCATAAATGTTAGTTCTTGTATTTAAGACAATGTTGCCAACAAATTTAAGATCATTAAAGTTAGAAGATATGACAATTTCAACTGTATAATTTATCGCAAGTTCTTTGGTTATTCTGTCGCTAGCATCTTTTTCTTGTGGACAAGAAACATCGCCAGTTAAAACCAATTTTAAATTTTTAGCATCAATAAAATCGTTTAATTTAGAAAGTTTTATTTCATTGTGATTAATAGAAGTGTCGTATGTTAAACAATTATTTGAACTTGTTAAATTTATTATTTTGTTGTTTAAGTCATCTGTACCATTAAAAATTAATTTTGCAGTAATATCAAGAGTCTTAGCATTAATAATAAGTTCTATTTCAAATTCCGTTTCGTTTAAGGTAATAGGAAGGTGAACTTTTAATAAATCATTTTCCCCTGTAATTTTTAAAGCTTTTAGTAATTCATTTATATCTAGATCGCTAAAATTAGGAATTTGTAAACCTAATTTTTCTAGTATGCGATTAATTATAACGGTATTTTCTTCTTGTGTTAAATCGAGCTGACCATAAAATTCATCAACATTTAATTTTAAAGCTCCATCAGTGTAGTATAGATAAATATTTCCTAGTTTTGCAATAATTTCTGATTTTGGAAAATCGGTTATGTTTAAAATTAATGAAAGATCAAGTTTTAATGAATCCCAGATGTTTTCTGTTATTAGAGAGAAGTTAATAGGAGAGCCATTCAAGTATTGGTTAACCTTATTAATTAAAGGAAGAAGGGAAGTAAAGGTGTTGTCTTCTGATTCTTCAACAAATTCAATGGTTTTATTAGTAGAGCATAATTCAATAATATAATCATTAATACATATATAAGCAGATATATCATTAGATTCAGCATTAATTAATAAATCAGCTGAGATTTTTAAATTGCAAATATCTACATCAATTTTAATCGAAATTCCTGCATCAGTTTCTTCAATAATTAAATTGTTTAATAACGAATTTGTGTCAAAGCCCCCAAAATTTAAATCTATATTTAAAAGCCCTAAAAGTTGTTTAATCGGTTCTTTAGCTGAGTTAATTTCTAATTTTGTGTTTAAGTCACCGCAGTTTACATACAATATGTTATTTTTATACAATACTTTAAAATCATCATCATTAAGTGAAACTATTGCTGTTGTTTTTATTTCACCGCTGTTGCCGTTGCCCATAAAGTCATCTAAATTTAAATTTAAAGTTAAACTACCAGATAGTCTTTGATCAATGTTAGTAGTAAAGTCAAGATTAAGTGGTTTAGAACCATCTAAGTATGGAGCAAAAGTGTCAAGTAAAAGATCGGTAGAAGATGGTTTTGTTTGAATGTCTTCACTGCTAGAAATTTCCATATCACATTTGCTTTCAAAGTAATTAAAGTTTGGAATTTCAAACTCACCAAAAGTAAAGTATTCAGTTATATTTTCAGTCAAACTAACTACACCTAGACCTTTCATTTCAACCTGATAGTCAGAAATACTATTGGTCTTTACAACTTTCCACTCGGAGTCAATATAAAGGTTAAAGGTAACCTTGCTTATTACTGGATATTTCTCAATGCCAGCCATTGTACGCATTTCGTTGCGAGTGGCTATTGTAGAAAGGGTTGGGTCTAATTCATATTCAAAGTGGTATATTCCATCAACTTCTTCAACAAATCTACCACTTAATATTGTATCATTGTTAAGTATATAAGAGCACAAAGTATTTGGAACATTGCCATAGTTATTATAGTAATCAGTCTCAGAATATTTTTTAATATATTCATCTTCATTTGTAAATTCAAATTCAGATACTGAGGAAACTTTTTTTGCATCACGTACAAGATAGTTGCTTCCATTTATGTAATATTCCTTGCCAACTTTAACAAATTTAGAAGCACTTATACTCTGTTTATAAGTAGTATTGCCATTGCATATTCGGGTAGAATTAATGTATTGGTTTACAATGCTTGCTTTAGTTACCCCATCGCCTTCTGCCATAAATGGAGATGAAATAGTAACACCTTGTGCAATATACAAATTGTCAATTGGATCTTGAACATCGCTCGGAGAACCTGTTTCAGGTTTTGGCAAAGTGGTAACAGAAAGATTTGCATCAGATGGAATTGACACTTCATCTAATGTTGTACTGCATGCGTTAAACACAATAAATCCGGTAATAAACACTGCAACAATACTTGCAATCCATATTATTTTCTTCTTACTAAAAAAATTTTTCTTTGAAACTTTTGTTGTACACCCTTTTTTCATATTTATTTAGTGCTCCTTTATTTACATTATACAACAAATTTCGCCCCAAGCACTAGACTATATTAAATTAAACTACACAAACTCTATAACCAGTAGTAGAGTTTTATTTCGTTATCTACCGCCAGTTTAGTTTGTAGTATTTTAAGTTTACAAACAAAACATTTGTAATTTTTCTTGCATATGTGCTATGCTAAAATTAAAGGAGAAGACTATGGACGGAACAGAAATTTTGTTTAAAATGAAAGATTGTGGTTATGTACCACAAAACAACAAGGAAAGGGAATTTGTAAATAATCTTACATCATCGGGCTTTGCGTTTAAAGATAGGGAAACTAATTTATACAAACTGCAGTCTAGTGTTATGGTAGAAGATGGCATAGAAAAAATTACACTAAGTTGTTTACCTCAAGTAATATACCTTGGTTTGTTTTTTGAAAAAAATAATTTTATACCTTCATTGGAGGTGAAGCCAGATAACATACACCTACAATTGAATTATCTTGGTGCCTTAAAATTTATTGATTGGAAGCGTGTCCTAGATGGGCATTCATTAGGTGAAACTATTGAATTGTTTATTACTGGCTATGGTAAGAATGATAATAATGAAGGTTACAAAGTAGAGTTACCTCAATCGGCAAGGGACTTGTTTTATTCAAAGGAGCATAAAGAACCATGCTTTACAATTGGATTAAGCAAAAGGGGCAAAGAGAGAGATACTATGAATTTAGATTTTAAACCTATTAGAAGAAGTATGGTTAAAGCTAAATTAGGAGTATATACTACACAAGGAATTTTTTATAATAAAGATGAGTTGGATAATGCAAAAAAAGAACTGATTATAGATAAAACCGAATTTTACAATTAATCATAAAAATTAGTCAACATTTACCAAAAATTTAGTTGCGAATTTTTAATAAAATGTATATCATTATAATTGAAATAAACTAAAGGAGATAATCTTATATGTCAAAAGTTAAAGTAGGTATTAATGGCTTTGGAAGAATTGGAAGATTAATACTTAGAACATCAATTGAAAATAATTCTAATATAGAAGTAGTTGGCGTTAATGATCCATTTGTTACACCAGATTACGCTGCATATATGCTTAGATATGATACTATGCATGGCAGATTTAATGCAAAAATTGAAGCAACCGAAGATGCTGTTATTGTTAATGGCAAAAAGATAATGTTTTATGCTGAAAGGGAACCAGAACTTATTCCTTGGAAGGCTTGTGGGGCTGAATATATTGCAGAAGCAACAGGTAAATTTACAACCCTAGAAGATGCGTCAAGACATCTTAAAGCAGGAGCGAAAAAGGTTGTAATTACTGCACCTGGCAAAAACGGAGTTCCTGTATTTGTTATGGGTGTTAATGAAAACGAATATAAACCATCAATGAATGTTGTATCTAATGCAAGTTGTACAACAAACTGTTTGGCACCACTTGCTAAGGTTATTAACGATAATTTTGGTATTGAAGAAGGTTTAATGACAACAGTTCATTCAGTTACAGCAACACAACTAACCGTAGATGGCTCAAGCAAAAAAGACTGGAGGGGTGGAAGAGCTGCTTGTGGTAATATCATTCCATCTTCAACGGGTGCAGCAAAAATGGTTGGGGAAGTTATTCCAAGTCTTAAAGGTAAATTAACAGGTATGTCATTTAGGGTTCCAACTCTAGATGTTTCAGTTGTAGATTTAACTTGCCGACTAAAAAAGAGTACCACCTACGAAGAAATTAAAGCAGTTATGAAAAAGGCATCTCAAACCACAATGAAAGGTATTTTGGGGTATACAGAAGATGCAGTTGTTTCTTCAGATTTTTTGGGCGAAGTTAATACTTCGGTTTTTGATGCAAATGCTGGCATTATGTTAAATCCAAATTTTGTTAAACTTATTGCTTGGTACGATAATGAATGGGGTTACTCTTGCAAAGTTGTTGACCTTATTGAACATATGGCAAGTGTAAGATAAACAATAGTAAAAAATATGTGGGGTGCAAAAGTGCATCCCATTTTTTATTAGTTAAATTAAATAAGTTTTATGTTAATTAGTTGAAAAAGGTTTATAATTATGTTATTATAATACAAATAGAGTAGGAGTATTTGTTGTTTATGAAAAAACTTTGTAAAGAGTGTTATAAATACATTGATCGCAAGGCAACTATATGCCCATATTGCCATAAACCACAAAAGAGTAAAGAAAAGGATATAAAGCACAATGATTTAAACATGCAAGCAAATGTAAACCAAAACGAAACTCCAATTTCTAAGAACATAATAACTGAGCAAGTGGTTGGAGATGCTCCAGTTGATAAACAAGGCAGAGTGCGTTGGGTGCCAAAGCATAAAAGAGAAGGTTATAAAGAGCAACAAGAGTTCTTAAAGGGCACAAATATGCGGGAATGTGGCAAGCATATAGATGTTTCTGATGTAACATACTTTGATCGCGTTAATGGAAGAGGTAAATATTCTTCAGATGAACCACAAAGGAAAAACGGTTTTAAGCAAGAAAAATTAAAATGGTGGGAAATTTATAAGTGGACTGACCGATTTTTTGCCCGTCGAAAAATTAAAAAAGTGATTAGCAAAGAATCAACAAAAAAGCCAGAAGGTATTTCTTATTGGTTAACCTTGTTGCTATGTATTTTTACAGGGTATTTAGGTGTTCATAATATCTACACAAAAAATTATAAAAAAGGCTTTTGGGAACTGGGATTGTTTTCTTGGTCTATGTTGGTTGTAATGCTAATGGACTATTGGACATGGCTTAAAGCGGTGCAAATGTCGTTATGTGCATTGCCGGCACTTATTGATGTGTTAATGTGGGTTTTTGACCTATTTGCACTAATATTTAGGAAATACCAGTATCAACAAACAAAAATGAATTTTATTTATGGATTAGACATAGAAACACGTGCAAGATTAGGAAATAAATACATAAATGTCCCAAACTGGTACGTATATAAAGGATAAAAATGATAGTAGTAGGAATGAGTGGTGGTGTTGATTCATCGGTGGTTGCAAAATTACTTAAAGATGAAGGTAAACAGATTATTGGTCTTTTTATGAAAAACTGGGAAGAAAAAGACAAAAATGGTGTATGCACCGCTGAAAATGATTTTGAAGATGTTAAAAAGGTTTGCAATCAAATAGGCATACCTTATTATAGTATCAATTTCTCAAAAGAGTATATGGAAAGGGTATTTACTCATTTTTTGGAAGAATATAAAGCGGGTAGAACCCCAAATCCAGATGTTTTGTGTAATAGAGAAATAAAGTTTGGTCCATTTTTGGAGTATGCAAAGAAATTAGGATCAGAGAAAATTGCGACAGGTCATTATGCCCAAGTTGAAGAAAAAAATGGTTATTATTATCTTAAAAAGGCGGTAGATCAAAATAAAGATCAAACATACTTTTTAAATCAATTAAATCAATATCAACTTAGCAATGTTATCTTTCCAGTTGGTGGAATGACAAAACCAGAATTAAGACTTCTTGCCGAAAAATATAATCTTGCAACAAGTCATAAAAAGGATAGCACTGGAATTTGCTTTATTGGTGAACGCAATTTTAAGGAGTTTTTAAAAGGTTATCTGCCAGCTCAACCAGGTAAAATTGTAGACTATAAATCACATAAAGTTCTGGGTACTCACGATGGTTTAATGTATTATACTTTGGGTCAAAGGAAGGGCCTAGGAATTGGTGGAAGTCACGATGGGAATGGAGAGCCTTGGTTTGTGTGCAAAAAAGATTTAAAGAATAATATTTTGTACGTAACTCAGGGTGATGATAGTTTGTTATATAGCAAGGCACTTAAAAGTGGAGTAGTAAATTGGATACCAAAGGCCCCAGATAAAAAAGAATTTGATTGCTTTGCCAAGTTTAGATATCGCCAACCTGAACAAGCAGTGCATGTTAAAATTAACGAAGATGGAACAACACTTGTTACCTTTAATGAAAAGCAACGTGCTATAACACCTGGTCAATACGTGGTGTTTTACGATGAAGAATATTGTCTTGGTGGTGGAGTAATTGAAGAGGTAATATTTTAAGGAGAAAATTATGGAAAACAAAAAGAAAATATTTGTCACCGGCGTAAGACCAACTGGTAAATTGCATATTGGACACTATTGTGGTGCTATTAGTTTGTGGAAGGAATTACAAGAGCAGGAAGACTATTTGCTTTACATTTTTATTGCAGACACTCAGGCACTGACTGATAATGCATTTGACCCACAAAAGGTTAAAAACAGTGTTTCGGAAGTTATGTTAGATTATTTAGCATGTGGACTTGATCCTAATAAAGTAGTACTTTTTATTCAAAGTCAAATACCTGCATTAAATGAATTAACAATGTATTATGCAAATCTTGTTACACTTTCAAGGCTTGAACGAAATCCTACAGTTAAAACTGAAATTGCGAGCAAGAAGTATTCTGGTGGAAGTGTGCCAGTTGGTTTTTTGACATACCCAATTAGTCAAACAGCGGATATAACCGCTTTTAATTGCAATTTAGTTCCAGCTGGAGACGACCAAGCACCAATAATTGAACAAGGTAGGGAAATTGTAAGAACCTTTAATCGTTTGTATGGTGATATTCTAACCGAACCACAAATGTTTATGAGCAAGAACATTAAAGCTCGTAGGATTCCTGGCACAGATGGCAATGCAAAAATGAGTAAGAGTCTTGACAATTGTATTTATTTAAGTGATGAGCCAGAAGTTATAAGACAAAAAATTATGGGTATGTACACCGATCCTAATCATATTAAAGTTACCGACCCAGGAAATACCGAAAATAATCCAGTATTTATTTATCTTGAAGTTTTTGCAAAGGACAAAGAAAAAGTTGCTGAAATGAAAGCTCATTATGAAAAGGGTGGACTTGGTGATGTGCAGTGTAAAAAGTATCTTAATGAAGTTATGCAAGAACTAATTGCTCCAATAAGAGAAAAAAGAAAGGAGCTTGCAAAAGATATGAACGCCGTTTACAAGGTTTTTGAAGATGGTTGTAAAAAGGCAAATGCTGTTGCTGAACAAACTTTACAACGAGTTAAAAAAGCAATTGGCTTAGAATATTTTAACAGGGGCTAAATCAATGCAGACCGAAAAAGAAATGAGAATTGAAGAACTTAAACTACAAAAAATTCAACTAGAGAACGATTTAAGAGATATGAGAAAACGTAGGCATATGGGAATGGATGATGACCGTGCTGAAGACATAGTTGAAGAAATCTACCGAGATTTACTTGATGTTGAAGCGGAATTAGATTATTTACAGAACAATTAAAATTAGTATTGAAATTTAAAGGAAAAAGATTATAATACTTTTTATTATGATTTTTAGAAGAAAAATTAGGAGAAATTATGAATATATCTAAACTTTTAGGAGAAAGAATTAAAGAAACACCAAACAGTGCAATGGTAAAGAGTCATGCCTACTTACTAAGGGCTGGTTATATTAAACAAGTAGGTGCGGGCATTTTTACATTATTGCCACCAGCACAAAGGGTGAGTTTAAAAATTCAGGAAATAATCCGTGATGAGATGAATAAAGTTGGTGGGCAAGAAGTTTTATTCCCCGTTGTAATGCCACGAGAAATTTGGGACGCAAGTGGAAGATATTCTTCTATTGGGGAGGAAATGGTAAGGTTTAAAGACCGAAACAATCATGATATGCTTCTTGGAATGACACATGAGGAGGCGGCTGTTCATGCTTGTATGAAGACCATAAAAAGCTATTCACAATTACCACTTATGATTTATCAAATTCAAACCAAGTTCCGTGATGAAGCACGTCCGAGAGCAGGTTTAATTAGGGTAAGAGAATTTACAATGAAAGATGCTTATTCTTTTCACGAGGACCAAACTGACTTAGACTTATATTACAATGAAGTATATAAGGCATATGAAAGAATTTATCGCAGAATTGGAATGGAAAATTTTATTGCAGTTGCAGGTGATAGTGGAATGATGGGTGGTAAAATTTCTCACGAATTTATGCTTTTAACCGATATTGGAGAAGATAGCATTGCTATATGTCCAAAATGTGGTTATAAAGCAAATATGGAAGTTGCATCAAGTGTGCCTGTAAAAAATGAAAAGAAAGAAACTCCAAAAGCAGAAGAAGTGTATACTGGAATTAATAAGACTATAAATGAAGTTTGCAACCAACTTGGAGTTGATGCAAAGCACACATGCAAGGCTGTTTGTTATGCTGTTAAGGGTGACGAAAACAGAATAGTAATTGCTTTCATTAGGGGAGATAAAGAAGTTAATGAATGCAAACTTGGCAGAATAGTTAAGGGCGAAGTCGCAATTAAAGATTTAACAAATTCTGGACTTGTTTCAGGCAATATTGGGCCAATTGGCTTAAATGTTAAGAACGCTGAAATTGTATTTGATAAATCTCTTGAAGATTTAAGCGGTTGTGTTGTTGGAGCAAATAAAAATGAGTTCCACATAAAAAATGTAGTATTTGGCAGAGATGTTATGCCAAGTGTATATTATGATTTTGCAAAAGTTCAAGACGGAGATATTTGTACTTGTTGTGGTTCCCCATTAACTATAAATAGAGGAATAGAGATTGGAAACATATTTCAATTAGGCACAAAATATACTAAATCAATGGACTTTAAAGTTCATATGAGAGATGGGAAATTTGGCTATCCAATTATGGGTTGCTATGGAATAGGAGTTGGAAGAAGTTTGGCTTCGGTTGCCGAAGAGCAAGCAGATGATAAGGGGCTAGTTTGGCCAATGACAATTGCACCTTGGCATGTTTACGTTTGTCCAATTAAATATGAACAAGAAGATGTAAAAACTGCAACCGATAAACTTGTAAAGAAGTTAGAAGCAAATGGGGTAGAAGTTTTGTTAGATGATCGAAGTGTTAACCCAGGAATTAAATTTGCTGATAGTGAATTAATGGGGATTCCTTTGAGGGTGGTTGTAAGTCCAAAATCATTACAAGCAGGAATGTTGGAACTTACTTGTAGAAAGTCTGGCGATACAAAAATGATTTCGCTTCAGGGTGCGGATACAACAATTAGAGAAATAATTGATGAGAGTATAAAAAAATTAAATAATATTTAAACAAAGGTGATGCACATGGGAAAAGAATATGTAACATGGAAGCAAGTAGAAGGCTTTATTGATGAACTTAAGAAACATTTTTGCAATGTTAAATTCAGCGGTGTTTACGGAATTCCTAAAGGTGGAATGGTAATAGCAAGTATGATTGCCTACAATTTTAACATTCCACTTCTTATGGCACCATATGCAGGTTGTTTGGTGGTAGATGATACCGCAGACACCGGCAAAACTTTGCGTCATTATCAAGAAAAAGGTTACAAAATCGCAACATTATACTGGAAGAAGTCCAGTGAGGTTACACCTGATTACTATATGTTTGAAAAAAAAGATGATTGGATTGTTTTTCCTTGGGAACGAGGAGAGAAATAATTTAGTCCTTAAGGAAGATTTATGTTAGAAACACTTTTAGATGCCCTATTAGATTCTCTTAAGATGTTACCACTATTACTAGTGGTATATCTTTTGTTGGAATTTTTAGAGTACAAAGGTGTAACTAAATTTGAAGATTCAAAATTACTTAAAGGAAATTGGTCTCCTGTATTCGGTTCACTTTTTGGAAGTATTCCACAATGCGGATTTTCAGTAATTTCCACTGATTTGTATGCTTCAAGAAAACTTTCAATAGGTGGTCTTATTGCGGTTTATATTGCGACAAGTGATGAAGCCATACCACTAATGATTGCAGACATAAAAGCTTTACCATGGTTGGGGCTATTGCTTGCAATTAAAATTGTCTTCGCAATTTTGGTTGGATATCTTGCAATATTTTTGTATAGGCTAATTTTTAAACCAAAAGTACGCGTTTTTTGTGTTAATGTTAACAAAGATCCAGAGCAGAAAATGGTGGTTAAACTCGCTGATTCTGCAAAAGAAAGTGAAAAAGAAGATGAACAAATTAAAGTTGATATTGACCATAAAGAAAATAAAAAAGTTAACAAAAAAGAGCATAGACACCCACATGATTATCATCCAGATGGGTGCTGTCACCATCATATAGAGCATGAAGGATTTAATTGGAAACACCCAATTTTACATAGTTTAAAAATATTTGCTTTTGTGTTAATCATGAACGTTATTTTTGGACTAATTGTATACTATGTTGGAGAGTCTAAATTGGTAGAATTTTTATCTAGTAGCAGTGCTTTTCAGCCAATTGTTGCAGTTCTTATAGGACTTATTCCAAATTGTGTGTCATCTGTTTTATTAACAAAACTATTTTTAATTGGTGGAATTAGTTTTGGGTCAATTGTTGCGGGGCTTTCGGTTAATGCAGGCTTGGGTTTGTTGGTGTTAATTAAACAAAACAAGAATTGGAAGGAAAATTTATTTATTTTCTGTATGCTAGTTATTCCTAGTTTGATACTGGGCTACTTGTTACATTTTGTTATTTAGAATGTAGATATTTTGATTGCAAGATAGGTAAAATTGCAAAGTTTGAAAATTTTATTAAATCAAACGGTTGACACAAATAAATGAATGTGATATATTATTTATTGTCTGTTTGACAATACTAAAGAGGGTACCCAAGTAAGTTGGCACCATAGCCAAGTGGTAAGGCAGAGGTCTGCAAAACCTTCACCCCCAGTTCAAATCTGGGTGGTGCCTCCAATGCCGATGTGGCGGAATAGGCAGACGCAAGGGACTTAAAATCCCTCGAGGGAAACTTCGTGCCGGTTCAAGTCCGGCCATCGGC
>CAJJIV010000025.1 GCA_905187655.1 uncultured Eubacteriales bacterium
GGTGCCAAGTTTAATTCCGATGGTTTTTTCCCTGCCATATAATTAAAATAAGCTTGACTTGCAATCATGGCAGCATTATCAGTACAAAGTTTAAGTGGTGGATAATATACTTTTGCTCCAATAGAACCACACATTTTTTCCATCTCTTCCCTAAGTTTTAAATTTGCCGAAACACCGCCTGCTAATACTATTTTTTTGTAGCCTGTTTTTATTAATTCCTGTTTTGTTCTATTTACAAGTTGCATAACAGCCTCAGCCTGAAAAGAACAACAAACGTCGGCAATATTAACTTCTTCATTCTTTTGTCTTTTATTATGCAGATAATTAATTACCGCCGTTTTAAGACCACTATATGAAAAGTTATCTCCATGCTCTTTTGCTGGGTTAATGAAATTAATGTTTTTTTCTCCTTGTTCGGCCATTTTTTGAACACTAGGCCCTCCAGGATAAGGAAGCCCGCACTCCCTTGCAACTTTATCAAAGGCTTCACCAATAGCATCATCCATTGTTGTTGCAATTAACTTTTTTTCTGTATGGCTTTTCATTTCAAAAAGTGCAGTATGTCCCCCACTTACTACAAGACATAAAAATGGCGGATCTAAATCTTTATGAGCAATAAAATTACTGCTAATGTGCCCTTCTATATGATTAACACCATACAGCGGTATTCCGCTTGCGTAGCTTAGCCCCTTAGCAAACGACACACCAACAATTAGTGCTCCAAGCAAACCAGCACCATAAGTTACCGCAATTGCAGATATGTCTTTTAATTCTAAGTTTGCTTGTTTTAATGCCTCTTTGTAACAAAACTCAATATTTTTAGTATGGTTTCTGGAAGCGATTTCAGGAACCACACCACCGTAAAGGGTATGAATATCTATTTGCGATGAAATGACAAGCGAAACAACTTCTCTACCATTCTTGACAATAGCAACTGAAGTATCATCACATGAACTTTCTATTCCTAGTATATATATGTCTTTTTTCATTAATTATCTACCTTTAAAAATGAATCTATAAATGTTTGTATCTCACCATCTAGCACCGCTGTAGTATTTGATGTTTCTTCACCAGTGCGGTGGTCTTTTACCAAATTATATGGGTGTAATACATATGACCTTATTTGACTACCCCATTCAATTTTTTTATTTTCTTTGCTTGCAAGCCTTCTTTGTTTTTCTTTCTCTGCCAAATCCATTTCTAGCAACTTAGAATACAGCATACTCATTGCCATTTCCTTGTTTTGCAACTGACTTCTTTCATTTTGACATTGTACCACTAAGCCAGTTGGTAAGTGTGTGATTCTTATTGCGCTTTCAGTTTTGTTTACATGTTGTCCACCCGCTCCACTACTTCGATAGGTGTCTATTTTAAGGTCAGATGGCTTAATTTCTATATTAGGTGCTTGATTAATAAATGGTGCAACTTCTACTGATGCAAAAGAAGTGTGCCTTCGGTTGTTTGCATCAAATGGAGACAATCTAACTAGCCTATGCACGCCTTTTTCTGTCTTTAAGTAACCATAAGCAAACGCACCATCAACTAAAATGGATATACTTTTTATGCCAGCTCCTTCACCCGGTTGATAGTCTAAAATGCTAACTTTATAACCTTGTTTTTCTGCGTACCTAATGTACATTCTAGACAACATTTCTGCCCAATCTTGTGCTTCTTCTCCGCCTGCTCCTGGGTGCAGAGATATTACAGCAGGACCATCATCATAGGGCTTGTTTAATAATTGCTTTATCCATAACGATTGTAAAAGAAATTCAGTTTCTTCTTCGTAAGACTTAATTTCTTCTTCGTTATATATACTAGGGTCTTCTTCGCTAAGATCGATAATTGCTTTAAGATCGTTTAATTTTAATGAAACTTTATAAATGTCGTTTTTAATTTTTTCTAAGTCTGATTTCTTCTTATTTAACGAAGCCATAATGCCAGGCTGATTCCAATTGACATTATCCGACAATTCCAAGTCTACTTCAGATATCTTTTTATCTAGGTCGGCAAACTTGGAACAAACAATATTAAACCTTTGTTTTAATAATTCATAGTCTTGTTTTAAATCATATAAATTCATATTGACTATTTTACCATACATATTTAATTTTGTCTATTATCAAACAAAACACAACAAAATTGTTGTGTTCTATTTGTTAGTGTTTATCTTCAGTTAAACTTTTTAATCTTGATATATCATTCAAGCCACCCGTTGCCGTCCCTACTGTTGTCTTTTTTGCTTCTTTACTTTTTGTGTTTTGCTGAGAACTTGAATTTTCTGTCATCTGCTTTAGTTTTTGTTCAAGCGTAATTGTTTTTTGCACTTGTGGTTGTGGAGTTGTTTGAATTTTTTGTTGTGGTATTGGCTTAACATTTGGTTTTATGGTTGACTGAATTTTGGTATCACTTGACTTTTCAGGTGCACGTTCTTTAAAAATTTGTTTGACATCTGTCTTTGGCTCGGGCTGTTTGGAAGTATTTAGAACTTGTTCAAGTTTTTCTTTTTCAATTAGTTTTTTATTCCTTTCTTCAAGAGTTGTAGAACTATTTGTTTTATCCGCCAACTGCTTGTTTATATTATCTAGTTTTGCTCTTGCAATTTCTTCTGCAGTTGGAGTTTGGGGCTTTTCTTCTTTAATATTTTCTTTAACAGGCTGTGGTTGCAATTCTATATTATTAGATTCTGGTATTGGTTTGGTTTCTTTAACCTCATCAACTTTTAATCTTTCATTAATTTCTTCTTGACCACTTATGTTTGCAGTTAATTTTTCAAGGTTGGTTATGTATAATGAAAGATAACTGCCTAAGTTTAATTCTCTTGCATGTTTATCAAAAGCAGTTCTAATACACTTTGCCAAAACTCTAATTAAACTTTCAACTCTTCCACCTGCCAAAATGTAAGCTCTCTTAATTACCGAAGCATACGCTTCAACCTCTTTTACATATTTACCTTTATAATAAGCCCCGGCATCAGCGGTTAACTTCCTGGTCCTAATTAATTTTGCACACATATTTTCTATATATGTATCGCATGCTTTAATTATTGCCATAAATTTAACATTGTCATACCATGTTGAAAGTTTGTCGTTTGCGACTATATCAACGTTTCCCATATTGCTCCTTATTTAGAAACGCACACCCTATTATCAATTATATTACATTAAAACTTTAAAATATGCAAGATACAAATCTTTTCTATAAGTTATATTTTTAATTATTTCTTCCTTGGTGTCATTGTAAAGAGCAAGAAATTTAGTCTTAGCTCTTTGCTTATAGTTATGTGCATTAAGTTCGGTTTCAATTATACTAAAGATATAATTATTAATATATTGTTTCTCTTTGCTAGATGCAACCCTAAATGAATATTCTTCACATTCATAATCTATTCCATACTTAGACTTGCACATCTCTTCATATTTTTCTAGCAAATTAATATTATTTACATAAAAGTTATAAACCTTAAGTTGGTCTTCTTGTTCAACAATTTCTTTATCTCGATTTTCTTTAGATAGTGTACCACAATAAATATTAGTAATTTCATCAAACTCTTTACAATTTGTTTGGTTACTCTTTTTTAAACTATCGGTAATAAGTTTTATTCTTGCAACCAAATCCTTGTTAATTAACTTCTTCTCTTCAGCACTACTTTCTTCATCAGTCCAACTTGAAATTCCAACTTCTCCGCCATCTAGCATATTAAAGACTATCTTGTTTTTTAAACCTTCTTCTTCAATAAATTCATCGGATGATGTTTGTTCGGTTGTTTTTTGTTTCCAACCGTTGTCCATTCTTAAATAATAAAATAATTTGTCATCACCAACGACCTTGCCATTCTCCATTTTCAAAAATTTAGAATCTTTAAAAAATTCCTTAAAATTTTCTTCGGCAATATCATTATTGGTTTGATCACTTGTTGCAACTATCTCCGAGTCGGCAACCAAGTTTAACATAGCATTTACAGTTTTTATTTTTTTTCTTAAAATTAAGTATAGCACACCAAATGAGATGAGCCACATAATTAAGAACAATGAACCATAGATTGCAATAAACCTGTTTTTAATTAAAAAGTAGTCTAAATCAATTTCTATATTCCTAATAAGCGGATAGCAACAAAGCACTGCCACCAAGCCTATTAATAATGGTGCAATAATAAGCGACAACAAAAGCATTTTCATTTGTTTGTATGCCGGCTCGCCAACAACCAACAATTCTTTAGATGTGTAACCAATTTTATCGTTTAAAAAATGCTTACTTTCGTTTAGTTTTACTTCAGTTAACTTGGTGTCTTTAAAAACTTCTTCTGCTTTTGTTTTTGTAAGTTTTATATATTCGCTTAAAATATTATCTAACTCAGGTAGCGTTGGTACACTATCTGAGTTAGTAATTTGAGTTAACAAATTTTTCGCTATATAAATGTCGTATAACGTAACTTCAGTTCCATAGTTTGATTTTGCATATTCAACCATGTCCGCTTCTAGAAGTGACATTTTTTTAGCCTTCATTTCATTATAGATTCTTACAAACATAGAAACATCTTTCATTTGTTCTACACTGGTTATACAATCGAATCTATACATTTATATTATCTCCTAAACTATATTTCCCCCGTTTTGTTTTTACATAAAATTGTCTAAGCCATCATGACCTTGCTCTAAAATACCATTACCAGGTGTTAATTTTTTGTCTGTCGAAATAGGACCTGTAACCGATTTTCCCGCTTTTCCTTTGTTGTTTTTTGCCTTAAGCCGTTCTTCAAGAATACTGTGTGCTTTTTGAGTTACAGAAGCAAATCTCCAACGCAAATCCTTGTCTTTATTCTTTTCATAAACTTGTCTGAATACTTCTTCAACCAATTCCTTGTTATCTTCGCCATAGCTTTTGATAAGTAATTTTAGTGCTTTTTGATAGTTTGCTTGTTCAATCTTTTTTAAAAGTATTTCTGCTTCTGACTGTTCTTCAGTATTGACTGCTTCTTCTGTTGGTCCTTCAATTGGAGTCTCTTCTGCTTCTTCTGTTGGTTCTTCAGTTGGAGTTTCTTCTGCTTCTTCTGTTGGTCCTTCAGTTGAAGTTTCTTCTGCTTCTTCACTAGCATTTATTATTGCTTGTGCATAACTATAAATTTCATTTATATGTGCAGGAACTTCACGCTGTGCTATCCAGTTGTTTATATTATCTATTTGTCCATCTAATCTAGGATTTGGCGTTTCATTTATAGCTTTAGCCTCTTTAAGTTCAGCAAGGACCATATAAGCAGTAGATAAACTTGCAGTATAGTCATTGGCTGGTTGGCCATTTAAAAGATCTACAGCAGTCTTTTCTGTTTGTATATCGTTTTTGGCTTGTCCATTTGTGCTTAATTCTTCAACAATTAACTTATTTAAATCTCGTATATTTTCATATTTGTTTTTTTCAAGGTCAACCAATTTATTTTGTGCATCTTGAAGCGATATACTAGGGTCATTCATTAATTGCACACCAATATCCATCTGCAGTTTGGTATTAACTATTTTGTCTGTTATATCTTGATTGTTTTGTATTATAATGCTATTAGTAAAATTTGTATATTCATTAAACAATTGCACAGCTCTTGTTTGCAAAGAACCAATAATTGCCTGACTATCTGAATTGATTTCATTTATACTTTGTGAAATAAAACTAGACACTTCGAAACTGTCAAAAGACTCGTTGGCAATTTGAGTTGCAGATTGTGCACTAAGTTCATTACTTAACGCATTGTCAATTTCTTGCTTGTTCTGTTCATATGCGGCCTTATAGTCGCTTTGACTTATATAATTTTTCCCGATCGTTGTGTTAAACAATTTATTGCCAAGTATTCCACCATAAGCACTTACACCAAGACCAGCTACACCAGTTAGCGCACTAAGCACACCTGGAACAGCCGCCACGCTTCCAAATATTGAACCCATAACTGTTGTTAACAAAGTCGCACCAAGCCCACCAATTAGTCCTATTCCACCAACAATTAAAACCGTCCTTAAAATATTCTGTCCAAGCTTTTTTTTGCCAGCGCTTGATGCTCTCTTTTTTAATTCGGCTGGAGATATGGTTATTGTTTTGGTCTCACCCTTTTTATTTGTAAAGGTAAAATTTCTTGGTGTATTTGCATCAGCCTTTGCTGTTCTTAAGTTGTTTGCAGCCTCAGTCTTTTTATTTAAAGTCCAAGTTGCATAATCTTGTAACAAACTTTCTTCTTGAGATAAAGTTGGCATTGACCCGCCATTCATCTGTTCAACGTAAGTGATGTCTGCTCGAGTAAATGGCTGAGGAGACATTGCCTCTGCTTTTGCGATTACTTCTTCTCTACTTAAATTTCCACCATTTTCAGCAAGTATTTTATTGTAGGCATGAATTTTATTAAAAATATATGTAAAAGAAGCGTTATCTTTAATAGCAAGGTCAGTTGTCCCTGGTGTATTATAATTAAAGTTAAATGCCATAATTTTCTCCTTGGTTTTATTATTTCCCCTAAAAGCGCAATTTACTAACAGTTTTATACAATATTTTCATCTGCATCATTACTTGATTCCACATCTTTTGGTTTTGCATTTTCTAAATTTATACCTAGCACAGATGCTACAATTTCTTTGTTTGTAATGCCAAAAATTTCTCGCATATTCTCTTCTTCAAAAGACTGTATGGCACTATCCATCGGTCCATGTGTAGATTTTATCATATTTTCAACTTCTTGGCAAATATTATCAAAGGATTGAGTGGAATTTTCTGTATAACCATAATAGTACATACATGCTTGTGCAAACCCAATCCATCGTTCCAATTGTTTGTTGTAAGAATCTGGCAATTCCGCACCTATAACTTTTTCAACACGCATTTTATCTAACGCCGAAACTCTTTTTAATACCTCACTAGAAATATTATCGTTTAACGCCACATTTATTTGTTCACGCATATTTTGATTTTTTCGTTTATTATCTTCTATTTTATTTCTTGTTTCTTTTTGCTGAGTTGCTTTAGATTCTAGTGCCTTTTTAGACTTTTCTAACTCAGCAGTTTTATCTGAAATGGATTTATTTAATTCCGCTGTTTTTGACTTTAAAGAGTCAACAGCCTTCTTCTTTACATCTAATTTTTCTTTATTCTTTTTTTCTCTTGCTTTGCGTTTGTCTTTATCTAACACCGTAACATAAATCAATCCACCTAATGTTACCGCCGCACCGGTGCTTATACTTCCAATAAACACACCTAGGGTTTCAAGCCCAAACCCCAATATTGCTCCAGCAACACCTGAACCAAGCATTAAAGCGACAATGGTAGCATAAAAAGCATATTTTAAAACTGATTTAAATTTGTTTATACCTTTAGATAATTTAAATTTTGCTTCACTTCTTTTTAGTTGCTTTTTTAATTTGGGTAAATCTTTTTTACCTGATTCTTTTGCTTTTTGTGCTTCCTTTGTCTTTGTGGCTACATCTTGCTTTAATGATAGTAATTCTTCATTCATTTTAGACAAAGTTTTAGAATTTTCAGAATCAACATTGTCTAATTGCTGAAGACATTTGTTTGCATAGTCATTTAGGTCTCCATATTCCACCGAACCCTCTTTTGTATTGGATCTAATAAAATTATACAAACTATTGCAAGTAGCAACATCTCCGTTAAAATATGTTCCTGCAATAATATTAATTAAATTTGATGTTGGTTCATCTGGCTTTGCCGATCTTAATGTCCTGAAAATCTTTTGAAACTTTTGCGCTTGTAGCAACATTGTTTCTTCCATAAAAGGCACCTCCCCCATTCTTTTAGCCCTTTATTTTACTTGCCAATTTTTTAGTGTCTTAATTATACTACAAATGCGTTAAATTTGCAATACTAATAGCAAAAAAGAGCCTTTATTATAAAAGACTCTTTTACTTCTATTAAATATTTTTTCCACAACAATTTTTATACTTTTTTCCACTTCCGCAAGGACATGGATCATTTCTTCCAACACTACTTTTTGTGTTTTTTACTGTACCAACCGCTCTATGATCCAACTCTCTACGGCGATTTTGTTTTATGTTTGGTGCACCTTGAACATCAATTTTAATTCCCATTAAGATATTTGCGACTTCAACTCTCATGTTTTCAATCATCTCTTCAAACATATCAAAACCTTCTCGCTGATAAATATGTATAGGGTTTTGGTTTCCATATGCTCTAAGGCCAATACCCTGACGCAAAACATCCATCTCATCAATATGGGCTATCCATTTTTTATCTAATGTTTTTAATAAAACCAATCTTTCAATATCGCCAAAGTTAATTCCCTTTTCTTCCGTTTCAGCAATTTTCTTTTTAAATTTGTCAAGTGCGTGTTCGGTTACCATTTCAAGAATTTCTTTTTGCGACATTGTTTCCAAAACTTCTTCGGTTATTAGGTTGGTACCTGGTTCCACCATTCTTTGTTCTAGAGCCATATTAAAGCCTTCTATATCAGCTTCTTCAACTTTATCAAAGTTGGTATATTCACTAACAACACCTGCAATTGCTTCAGAAATCATATCCAAAATTTTATCATGAACATTTTCTTTATCTAAAATTTTGTTACGTTCAGCATAGACCTCCTCTCTTTGTTTGTTCATAACATTGTCATATTCAACAACTTGACGTCTGATGCTATAATTTCTGCCTTCAACTTTCTTTTGAGCTCTTTCAATGTTCTTTGTGAACATTTTCATTTTTATAGCGGTATCTTCATCCAATTTAAATGCTTCAGCTATCTTTTTAATTCTTTCACTTCCAAAAATTCTTGCAAGGTCATCATCTGCCGAAACATAAAATACTGAAGACCCTGGGTCACCTTGTCTTCCGGCACGACCCCTTAACTGATTGTCTATTCTTCGACTTTCGTGTCTCTCAGTGCCAATAATATGAAGCCCACCAAGTTCTTTTACTTGTTGTTTTTCTTTGTTGGTTTCTTCCTTATATTCTACCAAAAGTTTTTGAAATTCTAGTTTTGCTTTTAAAACTTCTTCATCTTTTGTTGCCTCGTAAGAAGTTGCTTTTTCAATTAATTCTTCGGCATATCCATCTCGTTTCATTCGCTCTTTTGCCATAAACTCAGGATTACCACCAAGCAAAATATCGGTACCACGACCAGCCATATTTGTTGCAATTGTTACCGCACCAATTTTTCCGGCTTGTGCAACAATTTCCGCTTCTCGCATATGATTTTTTGCATTCAAAACATTATGCGGGATTTTTTTATTGCGTAAAAGTTTAGAAATTTCTTCACTCTTTTCAACAGTTATTGTTCCAACCAAAACCGGCTGTTTTCTTTTATAACAATCTTCAATATCCCTTAAAATTGCTCTTAATTTTGCATCGTGACTAAAATAGAATTCATCATTTTCATCTACTCTTATCATAGGCAAGTTTGGAGGAATGACCACAACATCAAGACCATAAATTTCTCTAAATTCACCTTCTTCAGTTTTTGCAGTACCTGTCATACCTGAAACTTTTTTGTATAGTTTAAAAAAGTTTTGAAGTGTAATTGTTGCTAGTGTTTTATTCTCTGCATTAACTTTAACACCTTCTTTTGCTTCAATTGCTTGATGCAAACCATCACTAAAACGCCTGCCAACCATTATTCTTCCGGTGAACTCATCTACAATAAAAACTTCATTATTAGAAACGATGTAATCATTATCTCGCTTCATAATAAATCTTGCCCTTAATGCATTGTTAATACTGTGGTTAATATCGGTGTTTTCAACATCACTTAAGTTGGCCAGATTATAATATCTCTCTGCTTTGGCAACACCACTTTCGGTAAGATGAATAGTTTTTTGTTTTTCATCTATTGAATAATCATCTGGTTGCAAATTCTTTGCAAACTTGTCCGCAACAATATACTCTGAACCACTCTCTCCGCTTGATCCACTAATAATTAAAGGTGTACGTGCTTCATCAATTAAAATGCTATCAACTTCATCAATTATTACAAAATTATAACCTCGTGCAAGCATTTGCTTTCGGTCTATTGCCATATTATCTCGCAAATAATCAAAACCGAACTCACTATTGGTTCCATAAACAATATCACAATTGTATGCTTCTCTCTTTTGTTCAGGAGTTTGCGCAGAATAAACTACACCAACTGTTAAGCCTAAAAAACGATGTACTTTGCCCATCCATTCAGCATCACGCTTGGCAAGGTATTCATTAACTGTTACAATATGCACAGGTTTTCCACTTAGGGCATTTAAATAAGATGGCAAAGTTGCAACCAAAGTTTTACCTTCACCGGTACGCATTTCGGCAATTCTGCCTTGGTGCAAAACAATACCACCAAGCAATTGTACATTAAAATGACGCATATGCAAAACTCGAGCGCTTGCTTCTCTTACAACAGCAAAGGCATCGGGCAGAATATCATCTAATGTTTCACCAGTAGCAAGACGTTCTTTTAAAACCTCAGTTTGAGAAGTAAGTTCCGCATCTGTCATTTTAGAATATTTATCTTCTAATGAATCTATTTGATCTGCTATTTTTTGTAATTTTTTTATACTTCTTTTGTTATCTATATCTGTTAGCCAACTCATTTTAATTTCTCCGTAATTTTGCAAATTCACTAATATATATAATACAATATTTACTAGACAATTACAACAATAATTTTATTTAATTTTGTCACAAGCAGACTTTTAATGGTTTACTTTATTTTTAAACGATTGCAGTTACCTATTACTATTTTTCACTTTTTTCTTAACTTTCTTTTCTCCATTTGCAGACAAAACTGTTTTCCCTGCTGTTAAAACACAAATACTTCCCGGATTCAATTGTCTTAACATTCGCGCAACTTCGTTAACAGTTGCACCAGTTGTAAAAACGTCATCAATAATTAACAGGTCTTTACCTTCATACTCCTTTGTCTTTTCAACACAAAATGCCCCAACAAGATTTTTCATTCTTTGAACACGAGATAATTCCTTTTGGTTAGGAGTTGTTTTTGTGCGCATAATTAAATTATTTAATACCGGTTTTTGCACTATACTGCTAAGTTCATCTGCAATTAACTCAGATTGGTTAAACCCTCGCTGTCTGCGCCGTTCATCACTTATTGGCACTGGCACAATATAATCAAAATTCATTGGATAATTTTTAAGAGTCAAAGACATACAATAAGCCAAAAACTTTGCAAGGTATTTTTTATTCCTAAATTTTAAATCGGTTATAAGCTTTGATGTTTTGTTTGTATATATGAAAGATGCCCTTGCTACATCAAATTCAAACTGCATTGTTTTACATTCATCGCAAATTACATTTGGCTCCTCTATTGGCAATCCACAAATTTCACACACTTTGCCTTTAATTAATTTAAACTCTTTTAAACAATCATTACATATATGCAATTCAGTCATTTCAACTTCTCTACCACATAAAAAACACTTAAATTCTGGAAACATTAGTTCATCAAAAGAGTTTAATATGCCGTTTATAAAAGTCTTCATTCCACTAATTATATTGTTTTTACTCATATTAATTTGATTATATCAGAAAATAATGTAATTTTCAATTTTTTAAAAAAACTTTTAAAAAAGTGTTGCAAATTTTTGTTTAGTAGTTTATAATGTCCTATGTGTTAAGCACATAAACAAATATTCCTCCTTAGCTCAGTCGGTAGAGCGCTCGACTGTTAATCGATAGGTCGTT
>CAJJIV010000026.1 GCA_905187655.1 uncultured Eubacteriales bacterium
TCATCAGAAATATAAAACTTGAAATCGTAACGTCCTGATTGCGGATCACACCAGTTCAACATCCCTTTTGCTTTGAATACAACCGTATCATTGGGATAAGCGCTTTCCGGAGAAGGAGATTCAGCCAGCAAACCGATTCCAAGCGGAGCTTTTCCACCACTGTACGGATCATCTTTAATATTGCTGTTCAGATCACTGTTACAGGATGTTACCAATAACGAAGTGAATACGGAGCAAACAATCATTAACGAATAGATGGTAATATGTTTCATTGTACTATCTTTATTTATAGTTAATTATCCGGTTCTGTTTCTATTGTCGCATTTATAGCCTTTGTAGCAAAAAGATATGGTTCAAAACCAAATGCATGATCGGTTAACCTGAGCACATGTACCACTCCGTTGGTCGGTTGTATATCAGATGTTGCTACATAAGCGTTTTTCATATCTCCTATAGTGAAATCATAGACATAAGAGTATATGATTTGTCTTGCACCGGCATATTTCACATTGTTTGCATCATAATAAACAACACCCATGTTCATAGGCTGCTGACCATAAGATAAAAATGCCTGTCCCGGATAGGCTGCTATGGCAGTCGTATCAATTTGAGGTATATCTTTCAGCAAATATTTATCTTTTACAATGTACATTGACAGCATTTCACGCCAGACTTCCGGTTTTATCTGACTAAAACTCTTGATGCTATCATGCCCCATACGATACCAAATACGGTTCAGATAATTAAAACTACCACGGATTGACCAATCGGTAGGTGCAAAAAAGGTAATTTGTTCGTCTTCAAAAACATCTTCCATACCGGACAGCCGGATGACTTCCACCAAATCTTTAAAATAATCGGGTCTTGATTCCAAATATTGCATCATATTCCCATTATAATAAGGGTTCGCTTTTCCACCATCAATTAAATAACTATCATCGGCACAATTGTACATGAGTACTGCCAAAAGGCAACATCCGACAATTTTCTTCCATAATTTGATATTATTTTTCATATCTATACATTTTAAGTTTATCAGAGTTACTCCCAAAATAAATTCAATCCAATCTGTGTGTTGTTTTTCAACGCATTACGATGAATAGGCCATGTCCATGCCCCCACATTGAAATTAGTACGCGTCATCGGATTCATACAATAGTTTCTGTTATACACCTTTCCTGTACGAACCAAATCATAATAGTAATGTCCTTCACCGATAAGCTCTCTGCAGCGTTCCCAGAAAATAGCATCCATCAGTTCACTACCCGAGGTATTTATTTCGGAAGCATGTGCCCTATTGCGGACCCGGTTGAGTAATTCGCAGGCTTTCGTATCGTTAGTCCCCAAAGCGGCAAGAGCTTCAGCATACAACAAAAGTGCACCTGCATAACGGAATACTATTTGATTGCCGGAATTAGATGTAATTGTTCCGTTTCCATAAGTATCAATATTCCAAAACTTCTTGATTTCTTTAGGAGCAGAACTTGAAACCGATGTAGAATAGATTTTTTCGTCAAACCATAATTCTTTTCTCGCATCATCTTCAATAGACTTAACAAGTTCAGCTTTTGCCTCTACCATTGTCAATTTGGCAACTCTTTCAAGTTCCTTTTCAATTGACTTACTTTTTTCTTCAATCTTTAATGATTCTTGTTCTAAATTTTTTGTTCGTTCTTCTATCTGTTGTTTTTGTTCATCTACTGCTAAACTTTTTTTGTCTAGCATTTCTTCCTTTTTATCTAGTAATTCTTCTTTTTGTCGCAAACGATTTTCAAGTCTTGTTGCTTCAACTTTGCGTTCCTTAAGTTCATCTTCTACTTCGTTTTTAAGTTTTATAGCCTCTTCCTTGGCTTCAAGCAAAGCTTCTTTTTTTAGTACCTTTACTTCGTTTTTTGCATCTTCAATAATTTGATGCGATTGTAATTTGGCATCGGCAATCTTCTTTTTTTGATACTCCTTACATATAAAGTAACCGCCCACACCACCACCGGCAAGGGCCAAGATTGCAATGCCAATACCTAGTAATAATGGCATTTTAACCTCCGTTCAATTTAATTAGGTTTTAGGGCAAAGTGCTCTAAAATATATCTATATGTGATAAAAATCAATATTCGACTAATTAAATTGTATCACCTTACCAATTAATATGTCAAGTTTATAATAGACAAAATATTTTAGCCACAAACAACTATGTCTACACCTGTATTTAATATATTTTTAACTATAACAGAATGAAACTTCGGCCTTTTATTTAAATAAATTTTTCCAAGTTCCTGCATACATTTCATTATAAGTTCTTTAGGAATTGGTGCACTAGTTTTTACCGGCACTACACCACCATTATACTTAACTAAACTAGATACCACCCGCATTGGCCTAGTAACTTCGCTTTGGGCATATTCTTTACCTCTTACACAATTATTTCCGGTAACAACTATTTGTTTATTACTTTTATCAACACTAAGTTCACACCCAA
This sequence comes from uncultured Eubacteriales bacterium, assembly GCA_905187655.1. Classification (GTDB taxonomy): domain Bacteria; phylum Bacillota; class Clostridia; order Christensenellales; family UBA1242; genus UMGS1908. The sequence goes on from CAJJIV010000026.1 coordinate 2,477, forward strand.
GTGGACACATAATACAATTAAATTTTAACACTACTATTCCTCCACTTTAATTTCAATATCGTTTTTGCAGTCATCTTTGCAAATAGAAATTGATTCCATTTGCCCTGCATTGACTGAAAGATAAAACTTTTTAAATATAGTTTTGCCATTACAAACAGCAACAACATTGCATTTCGTTATTTTTTTAACTACTCTAAATAAACAATTTATTTTACCTGAACCTTCATAATATGTATTAGGCATTGTATACCTAATGCCATTTCCTGCAATTAAAGTATGTTCAGTTGTCTTCTTTAACTCACCCTTAGCATACTTAGAAGCAAAATCACCAACAAGGCTTGCTTCTTCGGTGACATAGTCAACAAGATCATGCACATGAAGAACATTTCCGCAAGCAAAAACACCTTTTACTGATGTTTCTCTATATTCGTTTACATAAAAACTATTTGTTTTAGGATTTATTTTTGCATTATTAAGAATTTTAGTATCTGGAAATAGGCCAACAGACAAAACCAAACCATCACACTTCACTTCTTTTCTAGTGCTTTCAATTGGTACCATATTATCATCAACTTGCGCAATAACAACCCCAGTAATTTTAGGATAACCAAGAACTTCAACAACAGTTGTACTAAGATAAAGTGGAATACCATAATCATTCAAGCACTGATTAATATTTCTAACTAATCCTGATGTTGTTTTCTGAACTTCAAGAACCATTTGCGGTTTTGCACCTTCAAGAGTAAGCCTTCTTGCCATAATTAAGCCTATGTCACCACTACCCAAAATAATTGGATTTTTACAAGGTAATTTACCATAAATGTTAACCCACTTTTGCACTTGTCCTGCCGTCCACACTCCACTTGGGCGTTCACCAGTCAAGGCAATCGCACCCGCTGTTCGTTCTATGCAACCAACGGCTAAAATTATGGCCTTACAGTTAACAACAAATATACCATCTATATTTTTCACAACAACTTTTCCTGTCTGAATGCTTTGAACAAAACTAGAACACATGCAATCAATTTTTGCTTTTTTAACCTTTTCCACAAAAATGTGCGCGTACTCTGTACCTGTCATTTCTTCACCAAAATAATGAAGCCCAAAGCCAGAATGAATACACTGTTTAAGAATTCCCCCAAGTTGTTCTTCTCTCTCAATAATAAGTGGAACTAAACCATTTTCTTTAATTTTTAAACCTGCCTGCATTCCTGCGGGTCCACCACCTATTACCACAACATCGTAATATAAATTATTCATTTTAGTTACCTCCTTCATTTGGCTTAATACTAGAACAAATAATTGTTGAACCACTAGCATCCTTTTCAATATCATCAAAATTAATTTTTTTGTTTTTAGCAAGTAAATTCATAACTGAAAAGATGCAGAAACCGCCTTGGCATCTTCCCATTCCTGCTCTTGTTCTTCGTTTTACACCATCTACACTTAGCGGTGGCAACGGAGAATTAAGAGCATCACATATTTCTCCAAGTGACACTTCTTCACACTTGCATACAATTTTGCCATATGCAGGGTTTTGCTTAATTATTTCATCTTGTTTAGCAGATGGTAACGATGCAACTACTACTGGTTTTTTTCGTAATTTAAGATTCTTTTTCTCAATATTTTTTATACCAATAATACTTAGCAAGTAATCTGCAATTGCCGTACAACAAGTTAACCCAGGAGAACAAATCCCTGCAATGTTTACTACTTTATTATTTATTTTACTTTTTTCAATAATAAAATCATCACCAACTAAATTTCTGACGCCACTAAATACTCTAATATTTGACTTGAATGGCAACGTTGGAAAATTTGATTTTACACTTTTTTTTATTTCTGCAAGACCTTGCGATGTTGTAATTGTACGCTCATCACTCACATACGAAGTTGGCCCAACTATTATATTTCCAAATGTAGTTGGTGTAACTAATATTCCTTTACTTTTTTCAGTTGGTAATGGAAAAATTGTTTTAGTAACAAAATTTGAACAACTTTTATCTAATAAATAATATTCACCCCTTCTAAACTCAACATCAAATTGCTCTGTGTGTAATAATTTAGCAATTCCATTATAGCCAGCACCTGCACAGTTAATAATGTTGTCAGCAACAATTTCTTTTTTTCCATCACTTATATAAAACTTATCATTGCTTTGTTGTATTGCATTTGTAATAAATTCACGAATAACTGTACCGCCATTAATTATGGCTTCTTCACATAAAGCAACCGATAATTCATAAGAGCTAATAATTCCGCCATCTTTGGCATAAAGTGCATATTTAATATCGGGGCTTAAATTTGGTTCCATTTTATGAAGTGCATCTGTATTAATTATCTCTAAGTTTTTTACACCATTCTTTATCCCACGATTATATAGTTCATTAATTTTTTCTAAATCGTTTCCAACAACCAAATGTCCATTTTTTAAATACCGAACCCCTAGCCTTTTTGCAATATTTGGCAATTGCTTGCAACCAATTACATTAAGCTTGGCTTTAAGTGTGCCAGGCTTGCAATCAAAACCAGTATGAACAATTCCACTGTTTGCTTTACTAGAACCAAATCCAACATCATTTTCTTTCTCTAACAAAACGCAAGTTTTACCTACTCTTGTTAATTTATTAAAGATTGCCGAGCCAACAACACCGCCACCAAATATTGCATAATCAAATACCATATTTACATCTCCTTTAAGTATAGTTTATCACAATAAATTTTTCTTGCAAAATGTTTTAATTACATATAAAAATTCTTAACAAAAACTAAAAAATTTATTTTATTTTTAAAAATTTTCATTGGCTTTATAGCCTATGTTTTAACACCTAAGTAAACAGTTGAAGAGCAATTAACTTGCCATATAGGCGCATTTTTAAGGCTAAAATCTACTAGCCATTTTTTTACACAAACAAAAAATGACAAAATTTTATCAATTTTGTCATTTTAAATTATTAAAGTTTTTGTCTCTATTTTCTAATATTTACTGCAATTATTCCAATAATCCCTCCGCCAAAAATTCCAAGTAATACATCATATAAAAGTGACAGAGAAAATACAAACGATCCTGCAATTATTGAAAAAATTAAGAAACTTAAAAATATGTAAAGTACTCCAACTATAATGCCTTTTGAAAGCCCTTTTGTTCCATCTTTAGTTGCAATAAATATTCCAACTGCCATACTAATTATTTTTATTATTATGTTTGCAGGAATTATTACACCATCACCCCAATTAAACCATTTTATTAAAAGGGCAAAGAGCAGTATTAAAACTAATGAAACTATTAACGCAACAACAGACCCAATAACAATTTTTAAGTATGATGTTTTATTTTCGTTTGTACTTGCTTTTGCTTTAACCATATTGCACCCCTAATAAACTTTATACTAATGGTTATGCAAAAAAATATGTAGATATGATAAAACCCCTTTAAAATAAAGGGGTTTTATTTTAATTATTTTGTTGATTTTTTGTCTGATTTTTTCTTGGTTTGCGTTTTTGTTTGTTTTTCTACTTTAGTCGTAGCATTTTCTGATTCATTGCTTTCTGCTTTTGTTTCTGACTGTTTTGCTTCTTCAGTTTGATCTTCTTTTGCTTCAGCAACTGGCATTTTCTCTTCCGCTTTTAGTTCGGTTTTGCTTGTGTCCTTTGCTTCTGGAGCAACTACAATTCCGGCAATTGCGTTAACATTAAATTCAATGGTCATTTTGTTGTTTTTATCCCCTGTTTCAAGAAACATAGTTTTAACACCATCTTTTTCAGTTATCTTTGCAATTTTTCCAACAATTCCACCAATGGTTTGAACCTTGTCTCCAACCTTAAGGTTATCTAACATATTTTGGTATTCTTGATTTCTTTTCTTTTGTCCAATACTTGGAAAAATTAGCATACCAACAAGCATTAATACCAATACTCCTAATAATACATACGATGAAGCTTTACTTGCTTCTAATAAAAAACTTGTCATTTCAATTCTCCTTAAATTTGATAAATTAATTGTAACACACAATAAATATCTTTTGCAATAAAATTAATAATTAATTGTTGCTAAATTTTTGTTTTATTGTAGCCAGTTTTGGCAAAATATTCATCTCTAAACTCAAGCAATCTATCTTGCCGAATTGCTTCTTTTATTTTTTCCATTAAATGCGTTAAATAATATAAATTGTGATATGAAAGCAATTTAGCTCCAAGCATTTCACCGCTATGCATTAAATGCCTTAAATATGCCTTTGTATACTTTTTACAAACATAACAATCACATTCCTCATCTAATGGAGAAAAATCTTCTTTATATTTTGCGTTTTTAACCACAACCTTGCCTGTACTTGTAAAAGCAGTACCATTTCTTGCAATTCTTGTTGGCAAAACACAATCAAACATATCTATGCCCCTAATAACTCCTTCAATTAAACAATCAGGACTGCCAACACCCATTAAATATCTTGCTTTGTCTTCTGGATAGTGCGGTTGTAAAAGTGAAAGTATTTCATACATTTTGGGTTTAGGCTCTCCAACGCTAAGACCACCAATTGCAAACCCAACTTTTGCATATTTTTTAATATATTCCATACTTTGTAGCCTTAAATCGTTATAAACATTACCTTGCACTATTGGGAATAGCATTTGATTAGGATTTTGTTGTGCCATAAAACAGCGGTCTAACCACATATGAGTACGTTCCATAGCCTTTCTTGCGACTTCATAAGATGATTTTGGATCGGAACAAACATCAAAAGCCATAACAATGTCTGAACCCAAAATATTTTGAATTTCAATAGATTTTTCTGGTGTAAAAAAGTGCTTAGAACCATCTAAGTGCGATGAAAATTCTACGCCTTCATCTGAAATTTTATTTAATGAGGAAAGTGAAAAAACTTGAAATCCACCACTATCTGTTAAAATAGGTTTATGCCAATTCATAAATTTATGTAAACCACCAGCTTTTTTAATAACATCGGTGCCAGGTCGCATATATAAGTGATAAGTATTAGATAAAATAATTTGTGCACCTAGGCTCTCCACTTCTTCTGGCTCCAAACTTTTAACTGTTGCTTGTGTCCCAACTGGCATAAAAACTGGTGTTTCAATAACACCATGTGGTGTAGTTAGTTGACCTATTCTTGCACCTGTTGAAGAAGTTTGTTTTATTTCAAACTTAAAATTTTCTTCCATATTTTTCTCCTAAAAAATAAACATACAATCGCCAAAACTAAAAAATCTGTAACTATTTTTAATTGCTTCAGTATAACAAGTAAACATTTCATTCTTTCCCATAAGTGAAGACACCAACATTAGCAGTGTGCTTTCTGGTAAATGAAAATTAGTAATTAGTGCATCAACAAACTTAAATTTGTATGGAGGATAAATAAAAATATTTGTTTTGCCATGCCCTGCTTTAATTTCACCATTTTCAGTTGCAACAGTTTCAAGTGTTCTGACCGATGTTGTACCAACTGCAATAATGCGTTTGCCTTCCTTTTTTGCTTTATTTAATCTTTTGGCAGTTTCTTCGTCTACAAAATATTCTTCAGTATGCATAATATGCTTCGATACATCTTCAACCTTAACAGGTCTAAATGTTCCTAGCCCTACGTGAAGCACAACTTCTTCAATTTCCACACCTTTTGCTCTAATCTTATCAAGCAATTCAGTTGTAAAATGAAGACCAGCCGTTGGTGCAGCGCTAGACCCTTCTTCTTTTGCATAAACAGTATTATACCTATCTTTGTCTTTTAATTTTTCTTTAATATAAGGTGGCAATGGCATTTCGCCAATTTTATTTAATTCATTTTCAAACAAGTCTCCATTTTTTACCGTGAATTCAATTACTCTTTCACCAGTTTCTTTTATCTCTTTAACTTCCCCAGTTAAATTATCTGAAAAATAAAGAATGGTCCCTTCTTTACATTTTTTACCTGGCTTAACTAAGCATTCAAAAAGGTTTAATGAGTATTTCTTTAATAACAAAACTTCAATTGTTTCATCTTTGGCTTCACGATGTGCATAAATTCTGGCAGGGATAACTTTACTCCTGTTAAAAACCAAACAATCATTAGGAGATAAATAATTTACAATATCATAAAAATGTTTGTGCTCTATTTGCTTTGTCTTCATATTATAAACAAGCATTTTAGCATTATCTCTAGGTTCAACTGGTGTTTGTGCTATTAATTCTGTTGGCAAATCATAATAAAAGTCTGATGTCTTCATTAATTTATTCACTCCTTAATTTAAGCTTAATTATTATATACTATACTTTTGTAAAAATCAATAAAACCCTTGCAATTAAGCAAGGGTTTATTTTTATTGTTTTTGTGTGTATTTAACACCAATATGATTGTATGCCGGTTCAAAAGCGATTCTTCCTCTTGGAGTTCTTGCAATAAAACCAAGTTGCATTAAAAACGGCTCATAAACATCTTCAATGGTATTAGGTTCCTCGCCGGTGATAGCTGAAAGTGTTTCAAGCCCAACTGGACCGCCGTTAAATTTATTAATAATTGCGTCTAAAATTCTTATATCTACAAAATCTAATCCCAATTCATCAATTTCCATTCTTTTAAGTGAACTTTTGGCAATTTCTTTGGTAATAATATCACTGCCAGAAACTTCAGCAAAATCTCGAACCCTTTTTAAAATACGATTTGTTATTCTTGGAGTGCCCCTACTTCTACTTGCAATTTCGTTTGCAGCATCATCAGTAATTTTTATTTTCAATATTTCTGCTGAACGCTTAACAATTTTTGCAAGTTCTTCAGTAGAATACAACTCAAGCCTGCAAATTACTCCAAATCGGTCACGAAGTGGACCAGATAACATTCCAGCCTTAGTTGTCGCACCAATTAATGTAAACTTAGGCAAGTTTAGTCTCATACTTCTGGCACTTGGACCTTTGCCAATAATAAAGTCTAACGCAAAATCTTCCATGGCTGGATATAATATTTCTTCTACCGAATGATTAAGCCTGTGTATTTCATCAATAAACAAAACATCGTTTTCATTAAGATTTGTTAATATAGCAGCAAGGTCACCCGCTTTTTCAATGGCTGGACCGCTTGTTAACCTTAACTGCACGCCAAGTTCATTTGCAATAACATTGCTAAGCGTTGTCTTCCCAAGACCAGGTGGTCCATATAGTAAACAATGGTCAAGACTTTCTTTCCTTTTCTTTGCTGCTTCAATATACACCATTAAGTTTTCTTTAACCTTAGTTTGCCCAACATATTCAGCCATTGTTTTAGGTCTTAAACTAACTTCGGTGTCTACATCTTCTGAAATCATATTGCTAGAAATAAATCTTTCTGAATCTTCAAAATCTTTCATTTTTGCCCCCTATTTATTTTGCCATATCCTTTAAACATAATTTAATAATTTGTTCAGCCGACATTTCTGGTTTGGCAACTTTTTGAATTAATTTAAGCGCTTCTACTCTATTTATTCCAAGAGTACATAAAGCCACACAGGCATCTTCGGTTGCCTGGCTATCTATGCCAAGTTGACTACCAGCAGATAGCGGTGTAACATTTCCAATAACACCAACTTTTTCTTTAAGTTCTAAAATTATTTTTTCAGCAGTTTTTTTGCCAAGTCCTTTTATTTTGCTTAATGCATTAACATCAGATGTTGCAATAATTAGACAAAGTTCATCTACTTTAGTGCCAGACAAAATTGTAATTGCAAGTTTAGGACCTACACCAGAAACAGTTATTAATTTTAAGAACATACTTTTTTCGTTATTGTTCGCAAAACCAAAAAGGGTTATACAATCTTCCCTAACTGCCAAATATGTAGGTATGGTTACAACTTGGTCGCAAACTTCAAATTTACCCATACATGTTGCTGTAGCATTAAGTTCATACCCAACACCATTTACATCTATAATTAAACCACCATCAACTTGTTCAACAACCCTTCCTTTTAAAAATGAAATCATATTATCCTTCTTTACTTATTATAAAATTTTTTTTCATTTATGTGCCCCTCTGTTAACGTTTTCATACTATTCCCCGCCAAAATACTATTTGTTTGCGAGTGGCAAAGTGCAACAGCAAGTGCATCGGCCGCATCATCTGGTTTAGGTATAGATTTTAAACCAAGAATGGCAACTGTCATATATTGAACCTGTTTTTTTTCAGCCCTTCCGTTTCCTGTTATTGCTTGCTTTATCTGAAGTGGTGTGTATTCATATAATTCACCACACTCTTGAACAGCAGTACACAAAAGTACTCCTCTTGCTTCAGCAACTGCAATACCTGTAGTAATATTGTTATTAAAAAATAGTTCTTCCATAGCAATATTATCTGGCTTATATTTTGCAATCAGTGCTTTCATACCATCGGCAATAATTGCAAGGCGTACTGGAAAACTTTCTTCCTTAGGAGTTTCAATAGTACCATAATCTATGCACTTAATTCTGCCTCTTTCATCTTTTTCAATCACCCCATAACCTACTATTGCATAACCTGGGTCTATGCCTAAAATAACCATCTTTTCTCCTAAAAAATACCTAATATAAGTTTATCAATACATAGTCCAAATGTCAAACAAAAGTTTGAATTAAAATTTAAGCAAAAATAAAAACACCCAATAATTTAAGGGTGTTTTGAAATAAATCTTAAATTAACAAGTTTCTTCGTTATTTATGTTCAATTTGCTTATATCAAACTTACTCTCTTTGCGTAATACAATTGTTGGTTGAAAATTATTTTTATATGGATCCTCAATGTTTTCTATTTCATTTGGAACAATTTCTATTTGTGTTACTAAAACAAATTTATTATTAGGCAATTTTTTTAT
>CAJJIV010000027.1 GCA_905187655.1 uncultured Eubacteriales bacterium
CAACAGAGCCAAACAACAAACTTGCTTTATCGCTTTTGTAAGTTTCTCCATTTTTTGTCTTTTCTTGCATTGTTCCAAAACTAACCTTTGGCTCCAAAACCTTAGATTTTTTTACCGAAGAAAAAATAGTATGTTCAATATCAAACCGCCTGCAACCACAATTAGCTCCAGTTCTAGTTGCAGATCCAAATTGGCTAGTTGAAGTTTTTATTGCAGACTCAATCGCCCTATTAAAATCATTTTCATTGTCATAATTTACAAAAAAATCTCCACTTTCAACCATCTTGTAACAATACAATTCAGTTTTAGATGTTCTTGCATTTTTTATATAATCTTTCTTAACAAAACACAATCCATCTGGCCCAACAACAAAAACAGTTTCTTTTATTGCACCTGTTGGTTTATATCCAACTTCAGTTAGCGATTCTTTAATTGTTCCCATATCTAAATTTCCGCCCGAAATTTCATAAGTTTGATATTCTCTATTCATAATTTTTACCCCCAATTATTTTTATTACCATAAATTATAATCAATTTAATTAATGAATCAACAAAAATTAATCTATTAACAAACAAAAAAATTACGCATTAACAAAAACTAGTATCTTCATCACTTTTTGTTTTTTTCTGCTTAATCTTCTTTGGCACCAAAGTACACAATTCCGACCTCCCAACCGCAAATCTATATCGATCAGCACAGAACAAATTGTCACTTGAATTATCAGAATTTGGATCTTTCCAAGGAAATAAGTAAGCAAAAATCTCAGAAATCACATCTTTTTTACCAACAATAGCAACGGTCGGCTCACTGCCAACTAACCCATCTCCCGAAACTTCTTGTTCCCTAGTTTTTATATCAGCACAAATACCATCGTAAAGTACACCACAAACCTCTTTATCTGTTAAAAGTGAATCAAGTGAATCATAATTAGCAACTAAAACAAGTGGCTCATTTTTGTCACCATTATTAAAAACTACCTTTCTATCCAAATCGACAACTGGTTTGGTTTTAAGCTCTTGAATAACTTTCCCATTACAAAATTTCCTATATTCACTTGTATTTCCAATAAAAATTATTTTTATAAGCTTTCGCGAATAACCCACCACGTGCCTTTGCGAAATTGAACCCGATCCATTTCCATAAAACCCCACAACCAATCTTGTTGCATCATCTTCTCTGCCATTGTCATATCCAATAAATTCCATACATTAATCCCTTTTTTATTTACTTTTAATTATAATATAATAACAAAAACAAAAAGTCAATTGGTATTATTCAATAAAACCAACCGACTTACAAACTTTATTTTTTAATTTTATTCTCCTTATACACAAACCCACGACTTTTCAAAAAATTCACAAAATCTTCTAGCTTGCCATAAGTCATTCCATTTTTGTCTAAAACATAAGCATTCCCGCCCGACACAAAAAAGTAAATATAGTTTTTATTCTCAACCGCCTTATTAATCATTCTATAATCAATTGCAAAAGTGGCAATAATTACCGTGCCTTTCCTAGTTGTGGTCCTAACACCTTCCTCTTCAAACTTATAGTCAACAAAAGTATTAGAAGAAATAAGTTTATTGTCTTTGGTTGCCGACTTCACCACTTGCTTATAAACAAACGGAATTAAGCAGGCAACAATAATGCCAACTGCAAGCGAAACCCAAAACACAACAACCTGACCTATTGCAAACATATAAACCGCAAACGACACAAAAAGCAACGGCAATAAAATATTAATTTTAATAAAGGTTGGGCGTATAGTAAATTTATTATAATCCGTTATTTCACGCGCACTAAAATTAGTGGTGTTTTCATACAAAATTTTCTTTCTTTCATCATCCATTTTTCACCAACAACAATCTAAATTCTTATACCATAAACTACCCTTGGATAGTTTTTCTTTGCCTGATAAAAGGAAACAAATTCAAGTTTGCCAAGTTTTCCAAAAGCCTTAATACAAGGAAAGTTTGTAGGGTGAATTCTTGCACAAAGTGCATTAACTCCAAATTCTTTTGCAATCTTCATAAGATGCATATTAATTTCGTTAAGAACACCTTTACCCCTATACTTATCATTAACCATAAAAAAGCCAAGTTCGCCAAGCTTAAGGTCTAATCTTAAAAACTCTTCACTTATGTCATAATTAATTCCATCAAGCAAAAGAGCCGATACCGCAACAAGTTCGTTTTGCTCATTAAAAGCACCATACAAACATCCGCTAGTTACAAGGTCAGTATAAGTAGTACCCTGCACTTCGCTAAACCAATACTTATTGTCTATAGTTTCTCGTACATTGTTATAAAGGTCAATAACGCCACCAATGTCATCGCTAAGTAACTTTCTTATTTCCATCATATCTCCCTAAAATTAATAAATTAACTAAAAATATTGTAACATACTATAATTCACAAAGTAAAATAAAAAAGAGCAAACTTAATTAAAAGTCCACTCTTTTAAATTAGACAACAAATTAACATATAGTATTTAAGTAAACATTAACTCCCTTAACTACAATTCCCTGCTTAGACCTAACAATACTCTTTCCACTACCCGTTCTTGGCTGATTTTCAAATGAATCGGTAGAGTAACTTCCCTTGTTTCCATCTATGTCCTCAACTACAACTGATAGCGGAGAATTAACAATACAACTAAATACAATTTTTGTGCCATTTCCTGCATTAAACGAAATAACCTTTACACCCTTTCTATATCTTGCCATAGGTTCAATTTCACTTAACTTAACTTTTTTCGCATAACCTTTATCGGTAATAACTACCAGCCTAGAAGAAGGAAGTGCATACCCAACCGACACAACTTCATCACCGTCTCCAAGCGCAATTCCCTTAACACCACCAGAAATTCTTCCCTGAACAGGAATATCATCAGTAAACGCATTTAGCACGTTTCCATTTTTGGTTACAAAACAGATGGTAGACTTTGGATCCTCAGACTCAGACACAACATCAACCAAATAGTCATCTTCCTTAAACTTAGATGCCTGGAAGATATTTTTAAGCAAATAATATTCACTCCAAGGCGTTTTTTTAATCATACCGGCCTTAGAGAAGAAAATTAAGTTCTTCTTAGAAAGTTCTTCATTGGTTTGGTCCGGAATTTCAAACACTGCAACCGCACGCTCACCAGGAAGTGCATCTTTAAACACTTCATTAAACAACGCACCCTTTTCACGCCACTTGCAATCAGGCAAGTCTTCTGCACTTATTTTATACGCATTTCCCTTGTCGGTAAAGAATATTAATTGCTTGTCACTTTGGGTTGGATAAAGTTTGGTGTAAATTTCAAAATTATTAGATTTTTCACCAAATTCCTTAGTTACACCATTAAAGTGCTTAACAGTCATAGACTTAATAGTATTTTGTTTAGAAATGCCAATAACCACACTTTCAACAGGCTTTTTGTCATCATAACTTTTAATCTCAAAATTGTCAATACCAGTTAAAATGTTTGTAACACGGTCACTCTTAAACTTTTTCTTAATTTCCAAAAGTTCAGTTTTAACCGTTTCAAGCTGTAACTTTTTGCTATTTAATATTTCAGTCAACTTTTTAATTAAAGCCCTAACCTCTTTAAGTTCTTGTTCAAGCTTATAAACTTCAAGATGAGTAAGCCTAGCAAGCCTTAAATCTAAAATAGCCTGAGCCTGCCTGTCGCTTAGCTTAAATCTTTCCATAAGTCGCCTTTTAGCAACCGGAGTATTTTCACTAGTCTTTATAATTTTAATTACTTCATCTATGTTTCTAACCGCAATAACCAAGCCTTCCAAAATATGCTCACGCTCTTTTGCGTTTTCAAGGTCAAACTTAGTACGGCGATAAATTATTTTTTGCTGATAGTCTACATAATGCTTAATAATAGGAATAAGCCCAAGTTGTTGTGGTTTTCCATCTGCAACAACAACCATATTAATCCCATAAGACACTTGCAAATCGGTATACTTATAAAGCAAATCTAATATTTTTTTAGGGTCATAATCTTTTTTTACTTTAATTACCGCTCTTGTTCCATTTCTATCAGATTCATCTAAAATTTCACTAATTCCAATAAGGTCGTTCTTTTTAGTTTCTCTTACATCTAAAATCTTGGCTAATAAGGTCGCCTTTTTAACTTGATAAGGAAACTCGGTAATAACAATACTCTTTTTGTCATTATCTCCAAGTTCAATATGCGCTTTTGCCCTAATTAAAATTTTCCCTTTACCTGTTTCATAAGCGTTAACAAGTTCATCACCACCAATAATATAACCACCAGTAGGAAAATCCGGACCCTTAATGTAACGCATCATTTCTTTAAGTTTAATATTAGGGTTTTCTATGTACGCAACAACACCACTTATAACTTCACCTAAATTATGTGGTGGAATATTGGTTGCAAGCCCAACCGCAATACCGGTAGCACCATTAACTAAAAGATTAGGGTACCTGCTAGGAAGTGTGTTTGGTTCTTTAAGGGTATCATCAAAGTTAAAACTCCAATCCACGGTATCTTTGTCAATATCTTTAAGCATTTCAAGCGCTAGCGGTGCAAGCCGTGCTTCGGTATATCGCATTGCAGCAGCACCATCACCATCTTCCGACCCAAAATTGCCATGACCATCAATTAATATTTCCTTCATACTAAATGGCTGAGCCATACGCACCATTGCATCATATACACTTATGTCACCATGTGGGTGATATTTACCAAGACAATCACCAACAATTCTCGCCGATTTTCTATATGGCTTGTCAGGTGTAACTCCAAGTTCTATCATAGAATATAAAATTCTTCGCTGAACTGGTTTAAGTCCATCTTCTACTCGTGGAAGAGCACGGTCCAAAATAACATGTTCAGAATATGGCATCATAGATTCGTGCATAACGACTTCTACACTTTTTTGAATAACGTTTTTGCCAAGCCCTGCCTGAACCAACATTTGTTCTTTAACTTGCTTTTTTCGCTCCTTTTGCTCTTCAATACTAGCATCACCACTTACACAATTTTCACTTGTCTGCTCAACTTGTGCAAGTAAATCATCTAGTCCAACTTGCCCGTCCAAAACATCGTTTTCAACCATTTTTTCTTCGGTGCTATTTTCACTATCAAGTTGGTTTTTTATCCCCTCAAGCCTACTATCGTTTACAGTGGCAGAAAATCCATCATTATTTTTGCCATCTAAATTTTTTTCATCATCTTTGTCCATAATGTACCCCTAAAATTCGCTTATATTACAAAATAATTATATCATATTCAAAAAGCTAAAAGCAAACAAAATTTCGCCAAAAAACTTTAACATATTCACTCATAGACCCTAAACAAGAACAAAAAATGCAACCAAAAAATGGTTGCAAATTATTGTAAAATTAACAAATTTCATGTGGTGACTGTTTCAGTTTTTCAGTTTCAACAACACCATCAATAAACTGCTTAGCAATCCAAGGCAAGTCTTTTAAATCGCAGTCATTAAAAAATGTATAATCATAATCATAATTAAACACTTTATCATCACTTTCATTCCCAAATCTATGCTCAACCTCTGGCCTTCTAATTAAAAGCGACAAACAACGATGGTCGGTTCTTTCAATAAACTTTTTAATTTCACTTGGCTCACGCATATGAATGAACATAACTTCATAGTCACCATCTAAAAACTTTTTGTATTCGTTAAGACAGTACTCAGTTGGGTAATTATTATATTCAATCATAATCCTTTTAAGGTCACTCATAGCCTTTCGGTCTTTGTCGGTTTTAGTTTCCCCATTCCAACCAATCTGTCTTAAAATATTCTTAACTGGTGTAATAGAGGATATGTTATATACCCTTTTAGATTCAGCCACGGCATCACAAAAAGTATCTTTGCCAACTCCACCCTGCCCATTAATTACAAACGCAAGTTTCATAATTTTTCTCCTTTGTTTATATTTTTTTAAATATTTTTAAGCCCACCAGTGCCAACACCTACTGACCCTAGTAAATTATCAATAAACCACTTTCTAGCCTTCTAGACCAATTTAAACGGCTAATTTTGCACGTTGTAAAATTTTAAAATGTAAAAATTTTCAAATTTAAGAACTTTTACTTCATTCATTAACAATTTTTATTTTTTCTATTTTATGCTTTCTTTTTGTTAAAACTACATATGCCTTAAATACAATTCTACCACTCTTTGCTTCTTTACCAATTATGTAATTTTCTTTATTATTGGCAACTCGGTAAACGCAAATTGTTTCACCCAAACGCACTTGACTAACATATTGCAATTCAATTTCACTAATAAAGTTTTTGGTATATTCCGAAATCTTAAAACAATCTAAAACAAGCTTGGCATAATTTACATTGTTCATATGCAAATTGCTATCAAGGTCACTTAAAAGCACCTTCTTTTTATATAGTGCTCGTTTACCATCAAAATCTGTTGCATCAAACCTTGCAAAATTAGACTCAACTAAAACATCTTCTTCATGCTTAAGACTGTGCGGATAACAACTAAGATTTTCCGAGCGTTTAATTCTATTCGTTCCCCTTTCAAGCACGCACCATTCAGCAATTGCCTTAACAGGCCTAACCTTATTCATTTTTTCAATGTAATAATTTCTTATAAATTTTGCTGATCCTGGCTTATTAGGAAAGGTAACAGCATTAATAATATCTCCCCAGGTTGGCAAGTCTTCATCTAACAAAATCTTAATTTTAGCCAACACCCAAAAAGCATTGTCTTTTGCATTAAGCGTGTAATAATCCATACCAAGCTCACTACAATGCTCAGTTGCAATTGTTTGAAAAATTTCAAATATATGGTCAATTCTAAGTTGTGCTACAATGTCAACTTTACCATAATTAATTTTAAATTTATCTGCATAATAATTGTTCATTTTTTAACTCCTGGTTTATATTATACCGCCCCAATTAACTTGTTTCAAAATAATATTTAAGACATTTTAACCAAATATAATATTAACCAAAGCAACAAAATTATTACTATACTTGATTTAAGTATCAAATTATGTTAATATAATTATATGGAAGAATTAAAAAAGATAATTGCAAGCAACATAATAAACTTAAGGAAAGAGAACAACTTAACCCAAGCAGAGTTTGCAACCAAACTTAATTACACCGACAAGGCAATTAGCAAATGGGAGCGGGGCGAAAGTGTTCCAAGCATCGACATTTTAAAAAAAATTGCCGATATGTTTGGCGTTACCGTAGACTTTCTTCTACATGAAGGCTCAACCAAAGAAAAGGAGCAATACATATTACCACAAGACAACCGAAGCAACAAAATTATAATAACCCTTCTCGGAGTTTCAATTGTGTGGATAGTAGTTACTATAATTTATGTATACATGAAAATATTTGCCGATGTAGCAGAATGGCGCTTGTTTTTGTGGGCGGTTCCGTTAAGTTGCTTAGTATTGCAAATTTTTAATTTTTTATGGGGCAAAAAATTATTCAGTCTGTACATATTGTCAATATTTGTTTGGAGCCTTTTAACTTGCTTATACTTACAATTTATCACTTATCAAATTTGGCTTATTTTTGTCATTGGCGTACCAATTCAAATAGCAATCATTTTGTGGAGCAACCTAAAACCAATTAACAAACAACATAAAAATAGTAAAAAATAAAAAGAGAAAGAAACTAAATTCTTTCTCTTTTTTGATTATACATTTCATTATTTTTCATCATTTTCAACATTGTTGTCGTTATCATCACCAGCTCTTTGATTATCACCTATCTTTATTTCAAGGTTCGGCTTTTTGCAATAAACGCCAGTAATTCTCTCACGCTTGTTCTTTGCGTAATTATAAATATTAGGCATTTCCATTAACCCCAAATATTCTTCGTCTTCATAGTCTTCTTCTTCATCTTCCAACTTTTCAAGTTCAGAGATGTCAACATCATCTGGAGAAGCAAAATCTTCTTCTATAAACTCTTCATAGTCTTCATCATCAACAATAGGAAAGCCTTCATCATCAAACTTATCATTTTCATCAAGCTCAGGGTGTCTAGAATAAAACTCATTATAAAGAGCTTTATTTACTTCATCGGCACTTACTCCAACATCAACCTTAATGCCCACAGTCGCAAAATAGTCACTAGCACAACCTCTTTCAATCCTATCAAAAAGCATACCCATCATTTGATCCATAGAGACCCAAAAAGTTTTACCATTTTGTGTTACTTCAAGTGTTTGACCTATTGGTTCTTTAATACCAACTGCTTCAAACAACTCTCTATTATGAACGGCAAAAATAACACTATCAGTTGCATTGTTTTTGCTAAGACCTTCATAGAAATCATAGGCAATGCCTTCAAATTTTCCACCAGACTTATCATTATATAAATTAGTCGCCATAATTCTGGTTAAACATTCTTCAAGACCGTTCATATAACAATAAATTGATTTCGGACTAACACTCTCAGTAAAATCGCACTCATCCAAAAGCATCGCTATTCTTGCATACTCTCTTGAAAGCTTTCCTTGTAAGCCATTACTTTGCAATAAGTCTTTAGTTTCTATTACATCAATAGCCTTAGGCGAATTCTCACAGTAGGTAGAAAGAGCTAAATCCACAATTGCATAAAGTTCAGCCTCACAAGAAGATGAAACATCAATAAGCTCACCCTTATATATTTTAATCATTTTTTCTGCCAAAATATGGCAATAGGTCTCATAAAACAAATTAACTAAAAGTTGTTCGCCACAAACTGAAGAATTAACAAAATCAGAAGAATTAATACATACCAAAGTATTAACCAAGTCATACAAACTCTCGTCGTCATCAACAGTTACATCATTGGGCCCATTAAAGTCCATAAAGCACACTACAGCAGGCTTAGCACCATGTGCTTCACAAATTCTATTATGCACAACTTGCATACATCTCTCAACATACGCTTTATACTCTGTTGCGGACTTATTTACAAATTTACCACCAGCAACTTGTGCCTTGTTTTTAGCTTCATCAAACTTTGGCAGATAATTAATAATTTCACTATAAAGCTGAGCATCTGTTGCATTTGTTGTAAGCCTTAAAGCTTTTGCAGAGTTATCTTCACGGTCAAACAACTTTGTCATCACTGGACTTGCGTTCGCCAATCCATTTAAAAACAATCTTAATATTTTTATATTCTTTTCATTTTTAACCATAATATGTCCCCCAACATTTGTTATTTTATTATAACAAATGCCTAGGCTAAAATCAATAGCCTAGGCAAATTAACAATTATATTTTTTTTGTAAATTTTCAATAGCAGATATAACTTTTTCTCTCAACGTTGTCGGTTCTAAAACTTCAATAAGTTCCCCATATTGCAAAAGCCAATAAACTAACGCTTGCTCATTTGCAACAACTTTTGCAACAATATAGTCTTCTTTGCTATAAAGCCTAACTGACCTAGAAAACCATTCATAAATAGCACTCAACCCCTTGCCATCAACCACTTTTAACGATGCTTCAACCGACTCACCATTAAACATATAAATATGCTCATTTAAATACTCTTTTTCGTTGCACTTCTGCCCAACAATATCTTCAAACGCAACCAAATCATTTTTAAGCACTTTTACATCACTAATGCTGTCAATTTTATAGTTCGCAACAGTTTCATACCCAACCTTATTACAAACCAAATAATATTTCCCGTTGTTATTAACCATAAAATATGGGTTTACAATATGCTCTTTTTTCACTTCCAACGGCTTAGCATTTTCAATCTTTAAAGTTGAATAGTTAAATGAAATTTGTTTTTTTGCTTCAATAGCCCTAGTTACTTGGTCAATGGTATAAAAATACTGCTTATTATATGTTCCACCACCCTGTTCTAACTTGTAAATATATTTATAATTTTTCCGTTCATTTTTGCTTAAAAGATTTGCAAGTTTTTTAACTAATTCGGTTGCATTTTTAGAAGGAATAGACTTATTAGAAAATACACTATCTATTAAAAAAGTAACTTCACTAGAATCAAAATCTCGGTCGGCCAAATAGTATCCCCTGCCTTCCTTAATAATTGTATATCCATAATCCATCAAAAAGTCAATATTCCGGCTAACTGCCTTTCGCTCTATTTCAATAGCATAATTTTCTCTAATAAGATTAATTATCTCACCTTGCGTAAGTAAATGTTCAGAATCAGAGTACTCTTTCAGAACATCTAAAATATATAGCAGAAATAATTTTTTATTACCATCACTTGCCATCAAAAACACCCACCATAAGTAAATTATCTAATTATATGATAATAAAACCAATAATTAAAAAGCAAGCAAATTGAACTAAATTTTATACCCTCCACAATCATTTCTCCCATAAGGTATAAAGTTGTTAATATCACAAGAAACCGCATTAAAATTACCTTGCGTCTTTCCCCCGTTAACAAAAATCATCATCAAACTAGACAAACAAGCCTTATATCCAGGGTCTAGACAATCAAATTTTGTAGACCCAAAAACAAAATAAATATTTGCCATACCAGCAAGTTTAAACAATCGGTTTAAAGCAAAAATAATTTCATCACCACACTCACCTTCAAATAATTCACTTATTTCTGGAATAACAATAACGGTTTTTCTTGTTCCACCACCAAATCTTTTAGAGTAGTCTGACATAGAAGCAACTTTATTGTTTTTCAAAAACGCACAAACTTCTTCAGCATACTTAACAAGGTCCGTTAAAAAAGATAAAATTTCTTCATCTCCATTAATTCCAAATCTAACAGCTTCGTTGCAAAATTCATTAAAAAAACCTGAATTAAATTGGTCAAAAACATAAAGTTTAATTTCCTGTTCATTATTAAACACATATTGCGACTTAACAATAGTATAAATGGCTTTGTTTACCAAAAAGTAACTATTAGAATTAATAAGCATACCAACACTATTTAAAGAATCATTACAGTTAACGGCTTTAGCCTTGTAAGCAGTGGCAAGTTTCTGCTTTTTTAATTTGTTAGCCTTAAACAAAAATTCAAAATTGTTTTCACCCCTGCAATCTTTCTTTCGACAAAATTCTCCAGTTCCTAAATTTTTGTTTGCATAATTTCTTCTAAATAGTTCCATAAATTTTTACCTCGCTTTTGTTTTCTACACTAACTATACCACTTGTAATGTACCAAAAATAGTACAAATAGAAGTTTTTGCAAAAAAATTGCAAACATTTGTTTAATTTTGTAAAATAATATAAAAAACTACCAACCTTGATAATCAATTGGCCACTTTGTTATAAAAAC
>CAJJIV010000028.1 GCA_905187655.1 uncultured Eubacteriales bacterium
ATAGGAAAGCTAAAGGAGTTTTTAAAAGCAATTAAAAAGACCAAACAAAATGTTTGGTCTTTTATTAATTTTCAATTGAATTTAATATTTGAGCATACTCTTTAGATAAACTTAAAATATAGCGTAACTTTTGACTTTCAGTTAAATTGTCATATTCAGAGTGATCAACAAGTTGCATAATTGGGTTTATTGCATCTGGATCTTTTTTATGCATTTCTTGAACCTTCTTTTTAAGGGCTTCGTGTTTTTGTTTTCTGTCACTTTTAATAAATGTATAGTCAGCAATAATTCTCTTTTGTTCTTCTTTCTTAGGTTCTTCTGTTTTTTTATTTAATTTTTTTTTCGCTTTGTTAATAAATTTTGCAAATGTATCATCAGTCTTTGTATTTGTTTCCATACCTTTCTCCTTACAAAATATTTAACAAATTTATTTTAGCAAATTTTTTAATTTAACGCAAACAAAATTAATTGATTTTTAAAGTGATAGTTCTTCACCATCTTCGGCTAAGCTAGCACGTTCAGTTTCATTCTGTTTTATTTCTTCATGTTTGTGCTCTTGCTTTTCTATGTTAAGTTCTTGCCATTTAACAATTTTACTTGGTTCAACTTTAAGTATTTCTAAGTCTTTATCTTTAATAACACCAGCTTTATATTTGTTTAAAAGTTCATCATCGCTTGGGCAGTACCTAAGTGGAGTTTTGGGTTTAAGTGAATTTAAATACTTTTGTCTATCAGCTTTAATTTTATTTCTGTTTGCATAATAGTTATAAATTAAGTATCCAATACTTGCAAGAGAAGTCAGTCCAAAAACAACTAGCAACACTAATATGTCGCCAATTAGCACCTCAAACACTTCTAAACATAAAATTAAAATAAATATAGATATCCACGAAAAAAAAGTAAAAGTTAATAAAATTTTTTCTTTATTGGACATACTGTTGCCCCTATTTTGTTATTACAATCTAATTATATTGCCTTTAATTAGGTTTGTCAAGATTAGTAATTGCTTAATGCTCTAGCATAAATTAAATTAACTTTGCATAAAAATTAAAATAGAAAATAATGCAAAACTTTCCTACTAAAAGCGACACTAATTGATAAAAAATTGTTTAGGGCAATTTTGATAAAAATCTTATAATTAAGGGGTAAATATGAAGTTTGTATGTTTTAAAGCAAAACCAGTAAAAATTTTTTTGTGTTTAATTGCTGCGGTAATAGTTTTTGCACTTATTATTAATCAAACAGCAACTGCAGGTGTTTATTTTGGTTATAGTGCTCGCAAAGTTCCAATTTATGCCGTAGAAACCGACACAAAAAAAATTAGCATCACTTTCGATGCCGCCTATGGCTCAGAAGAAACCCAAAAAATTATTAATATTTTAAAAGAAAAAAATGTTACTGCTACCTTTTTTTTGGTTGGCTTTTGGGTAGAAAAATATCCAGAAATGGTTAAAGCACTAGACGATGCTGGAATAGAAATTGGCACACACAGCAACACCCATCCGTATATGAGCAAACTGTCTGCCGAGCAAATGCAAACCGAATTATCTACATCAATAGAAAAAATTAAGGCAATAACAAACAAAGAAGTAAAATTATTTAGACCACCTTATGGTGATTACAACGACACATTGATAAGTGTATGTGACAATATGGGTTTAAAAACTATTCAGTGGAGCGTAGACTCATTAGATTGGAAAGGATTAAATACTTCTCAAATGCTGGCTCGCATAACTCCAGACATAGCTGGTGGCGGAATAATATTATTTCACAATAATTCAGACCACATAGTAGAAGCACTGCCTGTTATTATTGATACTTTAATTGAACGTGGGTTTGAACTTGTTCATGTAGGAGATTTGGTTTACGATAGCGACTACACGATAAACAACAACGGAATACAAATTAAAAATAAATAAAACACAATAAGGAGAATATTTTAATGAACACTAATTACGAAAACAACAACCTAGCACATGTAAGTGGGACAATTACTGAAGAACCAAAATTTAGTCATAATATTTTAGGTGAAGGTTTTTATGACCTTAAACTAAGTGTTCCAAGACTAAGTGAAGAATATGATACCATACCTGTAACAATTAGCGAGCGGTTAATTAACGACCTAAAACTAGGCGATTCTCTTTCAATAGATGGGCAATTCAGAAGTTACAACAAGCTAGAAGATGGCAAAAGCAAATTAATATTAACATTGTTTGCAAAAGAACTTGTAGATGAGGATACTGCTCAAAACACAAACAGCATTAATTTAGTGGGATACATCTGCAAACCACCAATTTACCGTACAACTCCTTTTGGAAGAGAAATATGTGATTGTTTAATTGCCGTAAACCGAGCATATAATAAAAGCGACTATATTCCTTGTATTGCTTGGGGCAGAAATGCTAGGTTCGTAAAAAATCTTGCCGTAGGCGAAAAAATTTCTTTAACAGGAAGAATACAAAGCCGAAATTATCAAAAAAAGTTAGAAGATGAATCAATTGAAGTTAGAACCGCTTACGAAATTTCTATAAGTTCAATTAGTTTGTTAGATGAAGACACCGCAAAGTCTTGTTAAAAAACTATGCCTATAATGGCATAGTTTTATTTTAATAATTGCAATAGCAAAACTATTGTGATAATATAATTATATGGAAGAAAAAAATTTGAATGTTTTAATACTTAGCGACTCATTTTATCCTGTTGTTGGTGGACGTGAACGAGCAATAGATAACTTAATGCTTAACCTAAATAACAAATGTAATTGTACGCTTGCTACATTAGACATAAAAATAAATGGAAAGAGCGACAAAACAAGGCAATACCGCGTAGTAAAATGCAAGTGCATAAAAGTGTTAAAGGATTGTTATCTTGGAGTGCTAAACCCTAAATTTAAGCGTGAAATTGAAAACGAATTTAAAATGGGCAAGGTAGATATTATACACACCGAAACAAAGTTTAAGTTAGCTAACTACGGTATTAAACTTGCAAAGAAGTATAACGTACCAATTGTAACTAGTTGTCATACCGACTACGACAAAATATATAAACAAACAGCTCCACTTGTATGGAAAATTGTTTTAAATCATACAATTAAAACAATAAATAAAATGGATTATTGTTTTGCTGTTTCGGACTTTTTAGAATCAAAACTAAAGAAATTAGGAGTTAATGTGCCAATTAAAGTTATTCCAAATGGTGTAGATGGAACCGAACTTTCTTTAAGCCAATTAACATCACTTGCAAATAAAACGTATAAACTTGAAAATGAAAAAAACATCTTAATTTGCGTAGCAAGACTTTCTAAAACTAAAAATATAGACTTTTTGATAAAAAGTCTTGCTTTGGTAAAAAGTGATTACAAAATGATTTTTATTGGTGGTGGCGAAATAACGAAATATAAAAACATCTGCAAAAAATATGGCATCTTAAATAAGTGTTTATTTACTGGGGCTATTTACGACAAAGAAATATTATATTCACTATTTGCAAGAGCAACACTAAATTTACAACCATCTGTCATTGAATCTTATGGAATGACTATTGATGAAACCAGTTTTACAAGCACCCCAAGTTTGGTTGTAAATGGTTATGCAACAAGTTCCAGAATAACCGATAATGTAAATGGGTTTGTTTGTGAAGAAGATCCAAAATTGTTTGCAAAAAAAATTGATGAACTTCTTAAAGAGAAAGAGACACTTATTAGGGTAGGCAAAACAGCAAAAGAGACTCTAAACCAGCCTTGGGAAAAAATAAGCGAACTATATTTAACGGAGTATAAAAAAATATGTAACAAATAATTGTTACATATTTTATTTTTTTAAACTTAACAAAAGTACTGTTATATCAGCGGGACTTACTCCGCTTATTCTCGATGCCTGTCCAATTGTAAGAGGTTTAATATCAGATAGTTTCTGTACAGCTTCTATTCTTAGCCCTTTAATTTTAGAATAGTCAAAATCAGCGGGAATTTCTTTAGTTTCTAATTTCTTGTTTCGATCTATTATTTGTTTTTGCTTTGTTAAATAACCTTCGTACTTAACTTCAATGTTAATTTGATTAAGAACATCTTTTCTAACATCTTCAAAAAGTCCTAGTTCATTTTGTAACATAAACGCATTAAGATTTGTTCGCTTTATTAATGTTTCAACGGTAATTCCTGTTTTAACTTCTGTTTCATTATGGCTTGCTAAAAATTGGTTTAATTGTTTAGTAGGTTTAATAATTTTGGTTAATTCTTTTTTTGCTTTTTCAATCAATTGCATTTTTTCTTTAAATAGGCCATACCTATAATCATCAACAAGTCCAGCACGTCTTCCAATTTCAGTTAGCCTTATATCAGCATTATCTTGTCTTAAAAGCAATCTATATTCTGCACGGCTTGTCATCATTCTATATGGCTCATTTGTGCCCTTAGTAACAAGGTCATCAATTAAAACCCCAATATAAGAACTATCTCTGGTTAAAATCATTTCTGGCTTGTTTTTTAAATATAAGCTTGCATTAATGCCGGCAACAATGCCTTGTGCACCTGCCTCTTCATAACCACTTGTTCCGTTAATTTGACCTGCGGTATAAATACCTTTAATTTTTTTAAAAGCTAGAGTAGGATATAAGTCCAAACAATCAATTGCATCATATTCAATAGCATAACCATACTTAACTATTTCAGTATTTTCAAGACCATTTATAGACTCAACCATTTGTTTCTGTATGTCCATAGGCATAGAAGTACTCATACCTTGAAGATATATTTCATCATTTTCTAGTGTTTCAGGTTCCAAAAATACTTGGTGGCGTTCTTTGTCGCTAAACCTTACTATTTTTGTTTCAATTGATGGGCAATATCTTGGACCAACACCAACAATTGTTCCGCTATACATAGGTGCTTTATTTATGTTGTCTAATATAATTTTTTTAGTTAGTGCTGTTGTATATCCAAGATAACAACTTGCAACATTTGGTGGTTGTTTTTGTGTTAAGAACGAAAAAGTTTGAATATTTTCATCGCCCTTTTGCTCACTGAATTTGGAGTAATCGATTGTAAATTTATTAAGTCTTGGTGGTGTCCCAGTTTTAAATCTTTTAATTTTAAAGCCAAGTTTAATTAAATTTTGGGTAAGTTTAGTTGCATTTTTAAAGTTTGCTGGCCCAGAATCTTTAATAATTTCACCAATAATTGTTCTACTATTTAAGTATACCCCCGTTGCAATTACAACAACTTTGGCTTTATACTCTTTTCCGCTTGCCGTTTTTACACCAGAAACTTTTCCATCTTCTACCAAAATTTCACTAGCTTCATCTTCAACAAGTGTTAAATTTTCTTGATTTAAAAGAGTTTCTTGCATAGATCTATGATACTTATTTTTATCTACTTGTGCTCTTAAACTATGAACGGCAGGACCCTTACTTTCATTTAACATTCTTAACTGCAAAATTGTTTTATCAGCATTTTTACCCATTTCTCCGCCAAGTGCATCAATTTCACATACTAAATGACCTTTTGCCGTGCCACCGATAGATGGATTACACGCCAAAAAAGAAATTGCGTTAAAATCTAATGTTATTAATAAAGTTTTATTGCCTGTTCTTGCAAGAGCAAGTGATGCTTCACTTCCAGCATGACCCGCGCCTATTACAACAGCATCAAATTCATTTTCTTTGCTCATTTTATTCCCTTTCTAAAGCATTATCGTTTTCTTTAAAAGAATATAAATAATAACTTCCTGCCTGACCTTCACAATTAAAACCACATTTCTCGCTCATCTCTTGGCAAGGTATATTGGTTTTGTCTATACTTAAATTAATATCTGAATATTCTCTATCAATAAGACTTTTACCGTCTTTTTTAATTCGTTCCAAAATCGCAGAACCATAACCATGTCTCATTTCAGATGGTCTTACTAATAAATGAAAAACATTAAGTGAATTATTTTTACTTGTTTCATAGCTACACCAGTCCAAAACAACAACGCCAACACATTTTTCTTCACTGAAAACAAGGTATGTTTTAACTAGTTCCTGGCTTGTTGGTATAGGCGCATAGCAATCTAGTATGTCTTGTAAGCATCCTAGTTCTAAAAGACCATATTTAACGAAACGATCATATCCATATACTTTATTATTTATCTCACTTTGCCAAGCATTTATTTCTTCTTTATGCTTGTTTGTGTCATATTCAACAAATTTTAAATTATGTTGCTTTTTTTGCATTTTATTTCCCCAAACAAAATTTACTAAAAATACTATTTAAAATTTCTTCATTACTAGTTGTTCCGGTAATTTCACCCAAGGTTTCGTAGGCTTGTTTAAGATCAATTGCTATTAGATCTAGGGTAACACTATCAATATTATTAATTGCGCTAAACAAGGCTTGTTTTGTTTTTAATAATGCATTTTTATGACGCTCATTGGTAATAATAAGCCCACCAGAAATTACATTTTTATTAATTAGTAAATCATAAATTTTTTGTTTTAGTTCGTCTATTCCTTCACCTTTCTTTGCAACAGTATAAATTGCATTAGGCAATTTATTTCCAATCATTTTATCCGCTTTGTTATAAACTGTTAGATATTTTTTGTTAGTAAGCAAATTTAATATTTGAATGTCTTTTTTATCTAGTGGAGCAGAAGCATCTACAACAAATAGTACAATGTCAGCAATATTTATAAGTTCTTTGCTTTTTTCAACGCCCAAAGATTCCACTATGTCTTGCGTATCTCTAATTCCAGCAGTGTCTAATATATTTACCTTAACACCATTAACTTCAAATGAATCTTCAACAACATCTCTAGTTGTTCCTTCAATATCAGTTACAATTGCTTTATCTTTATGAATAAGTGCATTTAGTAGTGAAGATTTGCCTACATTTGGCTTACCTACAATAACAGCATTAATACCATTTTTAATAATTGAACCTGTTTCAAATGAATTAATTAATTCATCAATTTCTTCAATTAATTTAGTGATTTTTACCTTTGCTTTTTTGCTTTCTGTGTATTCAATATCTTCTTCGGGATAATCAAACGAAACTTCAATATCACTTAATAAATCCACAATTGACTGTTGAAAAGTAATAATTTTTTGACTTAATGTTCCGTTTAACAAATTATAACCAGCTTTAAGTTCACTATCACTTTCAGCATTAATTAAGTCAATCATTCCTTCCGCTTCGCTTAAATTCATTTTGCCATTTAAAAAAGCCCTTAAGGAAAATTCACCATTTTTTGCAAGAACACAACCTTTTTTGTTTACTTCAGATAAAATACTGTTAGCAAGTTTAATTCCGCCATGACACTGAAATTCAACTACATCTTCACCGGTATAACTATTAGGTTTTTTAAACACAACACATAAACATTTATCTTTGGCAAGTTCTCCACAAAACTCACCCAAAACAAGTTCTCGTGGTTTAAATTCAGATGGGCGTTTTTTTCCGGCGCAAAAAACCTTGTCAGCAATTTTAATGGCATCTTCGCCACTAATTCTTACTATGCTGACACCACCAACTCCAATTGGGGTTATTATTGCAGATATAGTTTTTTTTGTGTCTAAAATATTACTCATAGTTGCCCCTTTAATTTATATGGCTAATTTTATCACAAAAATAAAATATGTCAATTATCTTTAACTTTTTTATATAGCAGTGGTTGACAAAACTGGTTATTTACTTTATAATTACTTTATTGTTTTTATGATTGGGTCTGTATCGGCCAAATTATATATACCAAACTAAAAAAGGAGATAATCGCGTAATGAAAAGAACTTACCAACCAAAGAAAGCAACACGAACAAAAGTTCATGGTTTTAGAAAAAGAATGGCAACCAAGGGTGGCAGAAATGTATTACAAAGACGCCGTAGCAAAGGTCGTAAAAAAATTGCTGGTTAGCCAAATTTAGGTAGTGTATGTTGTCTAAAAAATTTAGAATGAAAAAAAATTCTGTTTTTGCATACACCTTTAAAAGGGGTCAGTCATATAAGCAAGATAAACTAGTTTTAGTTGTTGCCCACAAGAAAAAAGATTTACCAAAAATAGGGTTAGTGGTTTCTAAAAAAATTGGAAACAGTGTAACCAGAAACAGAGTTAAAAGGGTTATAAGAGCAAGTGTTTATCCAGAACTGCTAAACATAAAACCCGATTTAAACTTAATCTTTATTGCCAGACAGGGCATAAAAACCTTAGGTTTTAATGAAGTAAATAATTCAGTAAAGGACTTACTTAAAAAATCTAATGCTTATATTGAAAAATAGAAGCACTAGGTTTTTTATTATTTTAAAATGAAAAGTATTTCAATTAAGTTAATACAAGTATATCAAAAACTATCTAAAAACCATCCAAACAAATGTAGACTGACACCATCGTGCAGTAATTATGGTATAATAGCCATAACACGCTTTGGATTTTTTAAAGGATTATGGCTTTTATGCAAAAGGCTAGCAAGGTGTGCAAATAATAAACTAAAAATAGAAGTTGATGATGTACCACAAAATATTAAAGGAGATTTTAAATGGCTGATATAATTTTTACAATCTTAAGAGACTCTCCAATAAAACCGCATTCTTTGTGGCCAAAAATTTATTACTGGATAGAATCGTTTATTGGAAATTATGGTTGGACCATCTTTATTTTTACACTTTTTGTAAGATTAATTGTTTTACCGCTAGACTTTTATAATAAATACAGCACACGAAAAAACACTTTTATTCAAAAACGTCTTAGCGGTCAAGTACGAAGAATTAATGAAAAATGCGGAAACGATAAAAATAAATCCAATCAACAAGTAAACGCGCTTTACAAAAAAGAAGGCTATAATATGGTAGGCAGTTGCGTGTTTACACTTCTTAACTTAGTAGTAACACTTGTTGTTTTCTTTAGTTTCTTTAATTCTTTAAAATCAATAAGTTCTTACAAAATGCTAGACCAGTATTACGTTTTAGAACAAACCTACGAACAAACTGAAGGCACACTTGAAGATAAACAAAATGCAGTTGCAGTAAAATATGAAGAAATTAAAAAAGATAGCAGTTGGCTGTGGGTACAAAACATCTGGCGTAAAGATGGAAAAGCATCAGTTATACCAAGTTACACTGAACTATCTAAAGCTGTAAAATCAAGTAAAAGTTATTCTGAGTATATAGAAAGCATAACCGAAGAAGAATATAATAATGTAATGGGCGGACTTATATCTACCGGGAGCAATTGGAACGGATATTACATTTTAGCAATTTTGGCTGGTGTTTTATCGTATGTATCACAACTTATTAATGACTTTATGAATCGCAGTAAAAATGAACCTAAAAAACAAAATAATGATGACCAACTTGGAGCGACTAACAAAATATTAAAAATTGTAATGCCACTAATTATGGTTATATTTGTATTAACATCCACAGCTTCCTTTGGAATTTATATACTTTCTAGTACTTTAATAGGAATTATTACATCAGTTTTAACTAGCTTTTTAGTTAATAGGTTAACCAGAAAAGAAGAAGAAAAGTATCTAGCTTATCTAGAAAAAGAAATTATGATGGAGAAAAAAATTACAAAGAAAAAACCACAAATGGTTAATTACAAAAGAATAGGAGATAGACTATGAATTCTGTAGAAATTTCAGCAAAAAGCATTGAACAAGCAATTGAAATTGCACTTTTTAAATTAAATGCAAAACGAGAAGATGTTAAAATTATTGTTCTTGAAGAAGGTGGACTATTTGACAAAGCAAGGGTAAAAGTAATTTTAAATACTGCCTTTGAAAATCAGACAAACATTGAAAAATTAATAAATGAATTTACTGAAAAACTTGGACTAAAATTAACTGGACTTGTAGAAGAAACAAGTGAAAACGTTAAAATAAATTTTGTTGGAGAGGACATTGGTGTTTTAATTGGCAAACGAGGTGATGTTTTAGACAGCATTCAATATTTATTAAATCAAATAATAAATAAAAATGCATCAAAGGATACAACACGCAAAGTTATTGTAGACTGCAATGGATATCGTGCAAAAAGAGAAGGGACACTTAAAGTATTAGCACATCGCTTGGCAGACAAAGCAGTAAAAGAACACCGACCTGCAAAACTTGAACCAATGAATTCATATGAACGAAAAATAATTCACCTTGCACTTGAAGATAGAAAAGATGTTACTACAGTAAGTAAAGATGAAGAGCCTCACAGATACATTACAATTATTCCTAATAAAAACGAAGATGCAAATACAACTCGCTCATTTAACGATTAATTTTAACATAAATAAACCACCGATAATAATCGGTGGTTTATTATTTTGTTGTATTTCTTAAATGATACATTTTTAACAATAACCATATAATTAGACTATTAATTATTTAAGACTTAATTATGTTATTCGCACAAAAAAATAATATAAATCCACAGTTAACAATGGAAAAATTAAACTTTTTCCACAAATTTATAAATTATCTACTAACATCAATTAAGCAATAATTAACAAATTTTTTTGTTTTTAATAGCGACACATAAAACAAAATATTAATAAATAGTGCACCTATAAAACTATACAAACAATTCAGCATAACTCCACTAATTGTAAGATTTTTTATTCCTAAAATTAAGTATAAAAGAAATTTAAGAAATTCTAGTGCAAATGCAAATGTAACGGAAAGCGCAATACCAAACCAAAAAACCATACCCGCTTTTGCTTTAACTTGATTTTGCTGATTCTTTAAATAATTGTAATAAATACTTATACCAATAATAGAATAGATAACACCAAGCAATACGTAAGCAAAAATGTTTATAAATA
>CAJJIV010000029.1 GCA_905187655.1 uncultured Eubacteriales bacterium
TCAAAGTGGTATCCTGATGAATTAAAACTATACTTATAATTAAAAATTTTTATATTAAGGAGTTAATTAATGGTGACAAATGAACTTAAAAAAGCTATTAAAAAGCGTGCACTTGGGTTTACATCGGTTGAAGAAACGGTTGAGTATGAGTTAATTAAGGCAAAAAAATATTTGTTTTGTAAGCGGTTTGGAAGGCTTTATTTTTCTGGCGGGTTTATAAATATCTCGGCAACAAAGCATATTAAGCCAATTAAAAAGTTTGTTGGTGTAAATTTAAACAGCGATAATTTTTGTGTTAAAGGTTAGGCAAATTGTTTTTGTAACAATTTATTAAGTATAACTTGATTTTAAAGGGACAAAAAGTTTTATTTGTGATATAGCGGAAAATATTTAAAACTATTTGAAATTTTGTTTTGCTAGAAAAATAGTAACTTTGCGTTGGCTGACCATTTTGCAACAAAGTTGCTGTTGGTAAATTGATATTATGCCTTTAATGTTTGAAAAAATTTTTTTTAGTTTTTGGCACTGCTTTTTGATTTTTTGTGTTTTGTGGTGTAGGCTTGTAAATGTATAAAGCAAAAGGCGGGGAGTGTTATGAAAGACAATAAAGGCGAAATTGAAATATGTGAGGGCGATTGTGAGTTTTGTGTGCCTTATGAAAGTAAATTTTGTGAGGGCGGAAAATTGTCGCCTGTTAAGAAAAAAATTGTGTCTAAGTATTATCCGCCGGAACTTACGGCAATTAAACTTTTGGTAGGCGAGCAAGTTGAAACCAGGGAAGAACTAAGTGGGCTTAGTGAAGAAGAACTTATTGAACTTAAAGAAAACATTGTTAAGTCTTTAACTAAACTTGAAAAAGAAAGAAGGAGGACGGTAAAATGACAATTATTGGGTTTATTTCTAGCATAGTTATTGCTATTTGTTTGGCTTTATAAGTTTTTGCTGGTTTTAATTTGCTATTGTTTACTTTGGTTTTAAATGCGTCAATTTTTTATTGGGGCTTTTATTGTTTTTGCAAAAAAAAATTTTAGGAGATGACTATTATATGAGTAGTAACGCAACTATTGATGAAAAAGAAATTGTTAGTGAAGTATTAAAAGATTTTAACGAAAGGCGAGAAAAGCGCCGTCCTTTTGAGCAATCTTGGTTACTTAATATTAATTTTTTAATTGGAAATCAGTACTCATACATTTCGCCTCGTGGTGAAGTTGTGGAAAAAGAACGGTTGTATCCATATGAATCTAGAGAGGTGTTTAACCACATTGCGCCAATTATTGAAAGCAGGCTTGCAAAACTGAACCGTGTTAGGCCGGCACTTGGAGTTAGGCCTTGTGGGCTTGAAGAAAGTGATATTCAAACGGCAAAACTGTGCAAGTCTATTTTAGATGGCGTTAGTAGTTCGCTTAACATAAGTGATATTGTGGGCAAGGCTACGCTTTGGAGTGAAGTTACTGGAACTTGTTTTTATAAAATTGTTTGGAATGAAAATGCTGGGAATATTATTGGCTATGAAAAGAACGGAAAAATTTATTCGGCCGTTGAAAACGATGGTGAACGTGTAGTTTTTTCTGGCGACAAAAATGAAGAACTTGTAGTTGAAGTGGATAACCAGAATAAATTGCCAGCTTCTGGCGAGAAAAAAATAAGTGTGGCAGATTCTGCTAATGGTGTTCAGGCTGAAACTAATAGTGAAGTTGATGTCAGTTTGACTTCCTGTGCAAAAGGGTCTACCTTTGGGCTTGGTAATTTTAAGCCGGTTTATGATGGTGATGTTTCAGTTACCATATGTTCGCCATTTGAAATATTTCCTGAAGATATGGGCGAAGGTGACCTTTCGTGTCAGGCAAGTATTATTCAGGCAAAGTCGGTTGATGCTTCGGTTATTGAAGAGCTTTATGGAATAACCGTTAAAGGTGAGACTATTGATGCGTTTACTTATGACTTTGTTGCGACCGACTTTTTAACAAGTGGGTCTAGTAATGTTATGAAAACGGTAGGCGGAAAAAAGGACAACCAGGTTCTGCTTATTGAACGCTGGCAAAAACCTAATTCGGTTTTGCCTAATGGCAGGCTTACTATTGTTGCTGGAAGCGAACTTGTTTATGATGGGGATATGCCATATTCAGTTTATCCGTTTGTTAAGCAAGTATCTAGTGACACAATTGGTTCATTTTGGGGAACTAGTATTATTGACCGATGTTTGCCTATTCAGCGCAGTTATAATGCAATTAAAAACCGAAAAATTGAACTATTAAGTAGGCTATCTTCTGGGGTGTTGTTGGTTGAAGAAGGTAGTGTTGATATTGATGACCTTGAAGAGGAAGGGTTGGCGCCTGGCAAAATTGTGGTATATAAGGCAGGAAGCAATATTCCTTCTATTATGAATTCTGGGTCGTTACCTTCGGTGTTTAGTGAAGAAGAGGACCGGCTTTATAACGAGCTTATTAATCTTACTGGTGTAAGTGAATTTATGCGTAACTCTACCTTGCCAAATTCGGTTACAAGTGGTACGGCGATTAATCTTTTAATTGAACAAGATGATACAAGGTTGTCGGTGCCAGCCGAAAATATACGAACTAGTGTGCTTAATATTTCTAAAATGGTTATTAAGCTTTATAAAGAAAAAGCAACAGCGCCAAAGCTTGCCAAAATTGTTGATGGCGATGGCGAACTTGAAATCTTTTATTGGAAGGGTAGTGATATTACTAGTGATGACATTGTGCTTGAAACCAGTAATGAACTTAATGAAACTATTGCTACTAAAAGAAATACTGTGCTTGAACTTTATAAACTTGGGTTGTTTTCTGGAAATGATGGGCAAATTTCTGAACGAAATAAGGCGAAAATTATTGAAATGCTTGGGTTTGGGAATTTTGAAAGTGGTCAAGATGAAGTTTCACTTCAGGTTAAGCGTGCTAAAAAGGAAAATATAACTAATAAACCTATTGTGGTGCTTGAAGTTGATGACCACCAAGTGCATATTGCCGAACATACTAAAAAGTTACTTGAACTTGGAGAAAAGGATGAAAAGCAAAAACGCAAACTTATTGAGCACATAAGAGCACACAAGCAATTTATTAAGATTGAAACAAAAAATAAGGTTTAAAAGGAAAGAAACTATGGAATTTGGAAAATTTAAAGATGCAACAAGTTTGCTTGAAGGCTATAACAATTTGGAAAAGGAATTTACTAAAAAGTGTCAGCAACTTGCGCTTTTAACAAAAGAGCTTGCAGAAAGGGAAACGGAGCTTAGTTGTCTTGGTGAAGGCAAGGAAAATTTGGGTGACAATACCGAAGGTGAGCTTATTAAAGTTGAAAATAACGCTGTTGCTGATGGGGCTAAAAGTGGTGATAGGGCTGATGTGCCTTTAACCATTTTAAAAACTGGTAATTTAACCGATTTGGCTAGCAAGGTTGTTACCGGTGAGCCTTGTGAAGAAAATTCTTGTGAAAACTCTAGGTTTTCTTCTGCCGAGTGGCGAAGAGAAGTGTCTAAGTTTTTTAAGGAAAACAGTGATATGGCTGACTATAAGGCTGATATTGCTAAAATTTTGCTTTTAAACAAAGATCTTAGGGAAGATAAAGATTGTTTGGCTAAGGCAATGAAAATTGTTAAAGAAAGCAAATCTGCATTACTTGATGGGGCAACAAGTTTGGGTGAAGACAAAGATAGTAATAATGAAACAAAAACTTGCCCTGTTAATGCTGAAAGCTCTGATTTTGCTGATGGGTCAAATTGTAATAGTGATGCAAAATTAACTATGTCTTCGCTTGGTTTACCGGCAAGCGAAAAAACTATTACGCATGGTAACGGCGAAAACAATTTAGGCTTTGAAGATTGTGAAGAAAAAGCAGAAAAGGCTTTTGGCTCGGACCTTGAAGAATATTTTTCTGGGTTAATTAAGCGCAAAAAGGAAAGTCCTAATTTTGTGCTTGGTGAAAGTAAAACTTTTTTAACTTCTAAAAATAAGGAGTTAAAGAGTTTGAAAGAAGCAAGTGAATATTTGCTTAAAAATTATTTTAATTAACTATTTATTTTTGAAAGGAGAATTTTTTATTATGATTAGTTTACAAACTGCGGACAACGCACTTAAAGATGTGTATTTAGGGGTGGTTTCTGACCAACTTAATACCGGAACAAACCCATTACTTGCTAAAATTAATCAAACTACTAGCGATGTTTGGGGAAACAATATTATTAAATGTGCACCATATGGTGTAAATGGTGGCATTGGTGCAGGAAGTGAAACGGGTGACCTTCCTGTTGCTGGTGGAAATAATTATGAAAAGTTTACGCTTGAACTTAAAAACCTTTATGGTAAAATTGAAATTTCTGACAAGGCTATTAGGGCATCTATGAATTCTGCGGGTGCTTTTGTTAATCTGCTTAATGCCGAAATGGAAGGTCTTATTAAGGCTTCTAGTTTTAATTTTGGCAGAATGCTTTTTGGTGATGGCAGTGGCAAAATTTGTAAAATTGTGGACAACGAAGTTTCGGCTTCTGGTTTAACTGTATTTACCGTAGACTCTGTTAAGGCACTTGCCGAAGGTATGATTGTTGACATTATTGATGGCAGTGGCAATATTAAAAGTAGTAAATCGGCCGTTAAAATTACTAATGTAGACCGTTTTAATTGCAAGGTTACCGTTTTAACAACTGGCTTTACTGCAAACGAACTTAAAGTTACTTCTAGCCAAACTACTCAGTATTATTTCTGCATTCAAGGTTCTTTTAATAAAGAATTAACTGGTCTTGGAGCAATTTTTGATACTAATTTATCTTCTCTTTATGGTTTAGACCGTGCATCTAATTCTTGGATGAACCCATATTCTTATTCAATTTCTTCTGACTCTACTATGCAGAGTATCAGTGATGTTAAAATGCAAACGGTAATTGATTATCTTGATGAAAATTATGGTTCAGCTGTTGACTTTATTGTTTGCTCTTCTGGTGTTAAAAGAAATTATCAGAACTATTTGTCTACTTATAGGTCTAATATTGATGTGCTTGACCTTGCTGGTGGTTATAAGGCTATTTCTTATAATGGTATTCCGGTTGTAAGTGACCGATTTGCACCAAGCAACACTATGTATATGCTTAATACTAAGGAGTTTAAACTTCATCAACTTTGTGATTGGAAGTGGTTAACTGGTGAAGATGGCAGAGTTATTAAGCAAAATGCGAACTCGCCTACTTATAGTGCTACTTTGGTTAAATATGCCGACCTTATTTGTGACAAGCCTTGTGGGCAAGCAAAAATTACTGGAATATTAGAGTCTTAATTTTTTTGTATTAGTAATGGCGAGATGTTTTTCTTGCCGTTACTAATACTTTCTTTTTATTTAATTATTAATTTTGTGTTTGCTTTATTGGCTTAAGTTTATTATAATATTACTATATAATACTTTTTGGTTAAGGGCAGACAATATGAAGAGAATTTATTATATTATTGGAAGAATTATTGAGAAGACACAATTAACCGAGTCGCTTTTAGGCGATGTTGTTAAATACTGTGAAATTTATAATGAATATGCACGGCATAAAACTGGCTTTAACAAAAAAGACTATGATAATGCGGTGTCTTCTGCCGAGTATTTAAAAACCAAAATGGAAACTATGACTCTTGGCAGTGTGGTGCATGTTATTTGGGAGACAAGGGCGTTTACTAGGGCGGAAATTGATGAACTTAAATTTATTTTGGAAAGGCGAAATTATTTTGTGCATGAATATTTTAAATACACTCCGTTTGATGAAATAAGCAAAAACGAAACTGAACTTGTTGAAGAGTATAATGCGCTTAAAGAGTATTATTTAAGGCTTGAAACTTTTTACAAAAAGGCGGAAATTTATTTAAAGTCTTATAAGCAAAAATGTGAACGAATTATTGTTAACTAATACCTTGAAAATGCGCAGGTTTGCTGTTATAATATGTTTTGCATTATATATTATTATTAACTATTTATGTAAGTAAAAGGGGCAAGTGCAAAATGGCAGGTGGCAAAAAGAGTGAGAAAAGTGATGGTGAGAAAATATTGGCAGAAGAATCTGGCAATATAACCAATCATATTAATAATGGTAATGATGGTTTAACCAATGCAAAGCAAAATGATGCGGTGCTAGCTTCTGCTAATAATAAAAAAGTTTTAACTAAAAGCAAAAAGAAAGGGGCTAATAGTGAAGAGGCTGTGGTAAGTGCTGTTGGTGAAAAGTTTAATAATGTGGTTAGTGAAGATTTGGCCAGCAACAATGGTGACCAAAGTTTGGCTGAAAATGTTAATGACGGCCGGAGTTTTATTGAAGACAAAAAGCTTAGTTCAGCTAGCAACAAAATGGCATTAAAATCGCTTAATAAGACCATTAAAGAAAAGCTTAAAGGGGCGTCTAAACTTAGCGCTAAAGAAAAAAAAGAAAAAAAAGAATCGGTTAGGTCTAAGTATAATAACGGCGAGTTTGTTGTTAGAGAGGAAGATGAAATTGCAAGTAATAGTGAAAATTGTGAACCACTTGGCTATGCGGTTGAAAATCATAACTCGGGCGTTGATGATTTTATGTTCACCGAAAAAGAAAGCGATTTTATGACAGTTATTAGGTATGGTATTGGTAAAGAATTTGGAAATAGGCTAGATGATTTTTGTCATACAACCGACTACTACCTAGAAAACTTTGGTGAAAAGGGTGCAAAAATAGCCGAAAAGAATTTTCACCCAGCAAGGTTTTTGGAGCCACACGGCAGGCCACCTAGAAAAAATAAGGTTATTAATATTCCTATAACTTTAGATGACAAGAACTGTCCGCTTTTTGGGTCTATTGTTGATAAGGAAATTGAGCTTAAAAGAATTGATATTCTACTTGAAGAAAAGAATCTTGATGAAAGCAAAAAAGAGGAGCTTAATGCCAAAATTTTGCCACTTTCTCAGCAGATTATTAATGATATTATTAATATGGAACCTGTTATTAGAAAGCAGTTTAAACTATACCTAGAAGAGTACTTAAATATGCCAGAAGGAAGCGAGCTTAAAGAGGCGTTTGGTAAGTTTGCCGCCGGAAAGCTTTATTTAATTACTAAGCCGGTAAGCAAAAGCAAGGTTATGGTTGGGCTTAAAGCCGAAACGGTTTATGCTCTGCTTGAAAAATATTATCCAACTTTTATGCGAAGTTTAAAGGTGTTTAACAGGCTTGTTAAGAACCTTACTGATGAGGACGGAGCGCCAATTAACGAAGTTGCCGAATATGCGCTTAAACAACTTGCTGATTACCCAACCGAAATGATGTATGAGGTTGCATCTAAGTTTAATGCGCTATCTGAAACCGAGCGGGAAAGATTTTATAGAATTGCGAATATGAACAAGGTTAAAGGCAAGGTTAAGCGTCAGGCGGTGGAAGACCTGTTGTATAAACTTGAAATTTTGGGTCCAAGTGAAGACTGGAGAAAGGTGCTTTCTTAATTAATTTACTAATGATTACTAAATATGAAGAGATTTAAAGAAACAGACAGATTTGTTTGTTTCTTTTTTATTGCGTTTTGGAGGTAAATATGAACGAATATTTAGAAATTATTGAGAACGATTTATTTAATATTGCAAGCAGGCTTAAAGAGATTGATAAAAACTATTTTTTGGTGAGAAACAAAAAACTTAATAGGTTTGAAGTGCACAACAGCAGAAACAAGGGCAACACGCTTTGTGTGGTGTGCCCCTTTGAGCAAGCAGACAACAGGCTTATTAGGTTGGTGAATAAAACGCGGGTTGAGAACAGTGTGGAACTGCTTGAAGAAATTGAGAATAATAACAAAAAAATTGATAGGTCGGTTAATGCAGAGATTATGGACAATGCTGTGCAACGAGCAAAAGAAATTTTAATTAAAGCAAAGTTTAATAAAACGAGTTAATTTAATTGGAGGTGTTTTTATTTATGAAGGCGATTAATTTAATTTATAACACTTGTATGTTCCTTGGCAAAATTGACCTTTGCACTGTCCTTAAGGAATATTTTGAAACAACTAAAAACAATGGTAGTTATACCTTTTATGATAAATATAAAAACGAACTTAGTGACTTTGTGCCAATTATTAATGAAATGACCGAAGATATTGCAACTAAGTATTTTGAATTTTTAACCGATGAGGAACTTGTTTGTGACAGTGATGGGCTTATTAAGTTTGAGCAATTTAGTAAGTCGCCAAACTTTATTAAGCGGGTTGAAAACGAAAATGGTATGCTTGAAAAGTTTATGGTGTTGCCATATTCAATTAAGTTGAATGGGGCAAACAAGACAAAAAAAGTTTATTATAGTTTTATTCCTGACAAAATTGAAACGGTTTATGATGAAGTTATGGTTCCGCCAATTTTTACTGAAAATGCTCTGACTTATTTACTTTGTTATCACTTTTTGCTTCATAAAAATCTTTATGATGAAGCCAAGGTCTTTGAAAATAAATTTTTAAGTTTGCAGTTTGGAAAGCGTTCCTATACAAAAAATCGCAGGCTAAGAAAATATAGTCTACTTTAAATTTAGTTATGGCAAAGGAGAGTAATTTATGAAGTTTAAAATTAACGATTTTAGGGTGGGCATTAACAGCAAATTAGAGTCTAACGTTGTGGGTTTTAGCAAAGGTAAGATGATATTTAATATGGACTATCTTGGTGGTGCACTTAAAGCTGATCTTCCATTTTCACATTATTTATTTACAAATAAAACAAATTTAGAGATGATTTCGCTTTATACTGCTACTGTTAAAACGCCAAGAACCCGCAAGGTCTTTTATTTTAAAAAGACTAATAAAACTACTGGGCTTATTGAAGACAAGCTGGTGCTTTTTAATAATTCTAATACTGCCTGTTATATTGACTATTGTAGCGAAACCAATGCATCTAAGTTTATTCCGCTTGATGTTACAATTGTTGGTGACCCTGTTTGCACAAACTACACTTTAAATGGTGAAGATGTGCTTATAATTTCTGGCAAGAACAGTAATATGTATATTTGGGACGGGGTAAATAGTCCGGTTTTGGTTGAAGATGCACCTAAAATTACTTCTATGTGCGTTCATGGCGAAAGGCTGTTTATTTCTACTGGTGACCAATATAACAGAGTTTGGTTTTCTGATGACCTTGACCCAACCAACTGGAAAGTTAGTTTGTTTGATGCTGGGTTTATTGATATGCAAGATGAAAGGGGAAAACCGCTTAAGGTTATTTCGTTTGGTGGGTACGTTTATATTTTTAGAGAATATGGCATAAGCAAACTTTTGGCAAATGGCTTGCAAGAAGATTTTTATTTAACGCATTTATTTGTGTCTGGTGGCAAAATTCTTCCTGAAACCATAGAGGTTGCTGGTGACCGCATTATTTTTATGGCAACAGATGGAATTTATGAATTTGATGGTGTCAGCACTAGGCGAATTTTAGATGAAGTGTTTAGTTCTATTAAAGTTGACACGCTTGCAACAAGTGCCTATGTTAATGGGAAATATTATCTTGCTTGCAACATTAATTATTCTGACAGTATTTTTATTAGTGGGAATGACTTTAATAACTCACTTTTGGTTATTGACCCATCTAGCAAGGACTATTTAATTTACCGAGGCTTAGATGTGTTTGGTATGTGTATGTTTTGCGAAAAGGGCGAAAGCAAACTTATGCTAGCTAGCAATGCCGATGAAACGTTGTTGCTTGTTAGTTCTAATTCAAACAAAATTTCTAGTTATGCTTGTTACTATTCTCCTATTTACGATTTTGGAGAGCCGACCAAACGCAAAACGGTTAGGCGTGTTTCTGCCTATGTTGAAAATGACAAGACTTCTGCAATTTGTTTGGTTAATGAGCGAGATCAAGAGGGTATGGACATTATTTTAAACAAAGGGCTTAATGATATTCCGGTTGTCTACTCTGGTGAAAAAATTGGGTTTCAGGTTAAAGCGGTTACCGGCTGTGTTATTTCTGACATAATTTTAGATGTATTTATTTAGTTTAGGTGTATAGTAAAAATTTGTAATAATTTTTTGTAAGATAATGATTTAATATGCAAAATTTGGTAATGTTTTTGGTATGATGTACCGCATAAAAAGGGCAAAATTTGACATAGTGGGCTAGTTATGTTATAATGATATAACAAATTTTATTATAAGGAGATTTGTTATAAATGGAAAAAGAAGAACTGAAAAGGTTCGCTGATTCTATTAAAAAAGAAATTGCTGAACTTACTTTGAAGGTAGATTCTTACCGAAAAGGTAAACAAAATGAAGGCGTTAATGCAAATTATGACAAGCAGTTGGACCTTAGGTGTTTAATGGTCTTAAATAGGCTGGGTCAACTTTATGCTGAGGTTGATGATGCGGTTGAAGAATTAAGAATTAATGGTGATATTTTGTTTTGTAATAAGGAACTTGAAAGCATTTATACTTTGGTAAATGATTTTAAGGAAAAATATACTTGTGATGGAAATTCTGAAAAAATAGCAAACATTGGTGATGAGTCGGTTGCAGACTTGTTTTAATAATTTAATTTGTTGACAATTTTGATTACTGGAT
>CAJJIV010000030.1 GCA_905187655.1 uncultured Eubacteriales bacterium
TTATGAAAAAATTAATAATATATACACAAAACGATATCAATCTTCACTTATAAACCGAATCTTGTTATCCTGTGCTCTTGAGATTACCAAAGAAAAGATAAATCAAATTAAACATACTAAACCTTACATTAAAGTTCTTGCTATTAGCGAAGAACAAAAGTGCCTACTATCCTACTTAAAATCCAACAAGACAACCTTGCTTACAAAAAAAGAGGATTATAAACATTTAACCAAATTACAAAATGAATTAATTAAGCTTGACCAGAATGCCAACTATTTATATTCTTGTTTAGATAATAATTATTCACCTAATATAGATTTTACCAACAAAATTGTTATTAAAACAAAATAGCAAAGAGATAATTCTTTGCTATTTTTTATTTATTGTTTTTAACAATATTAGTTTTTTGTTTCTTGATTTTACTAACTTTTCTTTCCCACATTACAAACTTTATAAAGTCCATTACCATGTACATCGCAAACAATAATAATATTACTAAAACATTATCGGCAAAGCCGTTATGCAATGCAACATTTAGCCAAACAACTATAGCAACAGCCAAAGCACCAATCCTTACTGCCCAATATTCTCTGTATCTTCCATTGCTTAAGAAAACTGAAAGCATTAAAAATGCCGTAGTAATACCATCTGAGATAAAAAACTCCTCACCAACTTCTCTTAAAACAAAACATAAACAAGCTCCAAGAAGAACCAATGAAATCCCTGCAACAATAAGACCCGCAGGCTTTAATTCTTTATCAGGATTGATTGATACATCTTCTTCTTTTTTGTTTTCATAATAATAAATTAATTGTGTTGGCAAATAAAAGCAAATATGCAGAAATGCTTGACCATACATTTTTAGTTTAAGTGACAATATTGAAAAAATAGTACACACAAAAAATGCCATTATACACGCAAAAAGTTTATTTGCTTCGGTAAAAAAGTTCCACATTGCACCAAATAAAATTAAAGATAATGCAAGTAAAGAAACCAAATTGCAACAATAAAAAATTACACCTATTACAACTGTAATGGCAGTAACACAAATTTCAGGCAAACGCAAGTTAACTTGTTTCTTCGCTTCAATAATTTCGCTTCCAATATTATTGGAAATAATTTCGCCAACTTCATCTAGTTCTTTGTCTTCCATCTCTTTTTACTCCTTAACTCCAAAATTTTATCTTTTATTTTCATTGTTTCGGTGTAACCATATTCTATAGACTCATTTGTATTTTTAATAGTAATTGCACTTACATTTGGCTGACTTAAAGACAGTAGTAAATCTGCACTATTAATTTCACTTTTACTAATTTCGTAATCCATTAAGTTGAAAATTCTTGCAACAGTATCTAAATACTTCATATTTTCAATATCTTCAGGAATTGTTTTTCCAATACAATCTACTGCAAAAACAATGTCCGCACCCATTGCTCTTGCCAAATTTACTGGAACTCTGCAAAAAATACCGCCATCAGACAATTTTCTTTTGCCAATTTGTACTGGCCAAAATATTCCATTTATTGAAAAGCTTGCTCTTACCGCAGGAATCAGGTCTCCACGTGTTAAATTAACTAATTTGCCTTCACTTATGTCAGTAGCAACACAACCAAAAGGAATTTTACAATCTATAAATTTAGGATTTTCTTTTTCAACCGACATGAACTTTCTTATTAGTTTTTCTGCCTTATCTCCCTTTATAAATCCATAACTATTTGGAATTTTTAAATCTAATATCTCAGTCATACCAAGTTCTTTTGCTCGGGTTTCAAGTTGTGATGCACCTAACCCAAAAGCATAACAAGCCCCAATTATTGCACCCATAGAGCAACCAGCAATTATGTCTGGTTTAAAACCAATTTCTTCAAGTGCTTTAAGCACTCCTATGTGTGCAAGACCTTTAAAACCGCCCCCACCTAAAACTAAGGCAATTTTAGGTCTTGTTAAATTAATATTTTTATCTACCTCGCTCATAAAATTAAGTATGACCTCCTTAAATAATATTACAACAAAAAGAAAACAGACGCAATTAAAAAAACTTTCCTTAGTAAATATTTTTACTAATACAATTGGAATCTTTTTAATTATTGCAATAATTTTATTAATTATTAATCCAACTCGATATATAAAAAGCATACTAAACGGAACAAATCTGTTCTATAACTCTGTTATGCCATCACTATTGCCTTTCTTTTTTATTAGCAAAATCCTGCTTGGTCTTGGCACTTTTAAGCCAATAATAAAAATATGTAAAAAACCAATTACTAAGATTTTTGGTGTTCCACCAATAACAAGTTATGTTTTTTTGATGAGTATACTTTGTGGATACCCTGTTGGTGCCAAAATTATTGGTGAACTTGTTAAAGATAATATTATTACTAACAACGATGCAAAAAGGATGATATCCTTATGCTCTACAAGTGGTCCTATATTTGTTATTGGCACTGTAGGAGCAAGTATTTTAGGTTCTGCCAAACTTGGAGTTTTAATTTTTATCTCGCATATTTTAGCATCAGTTTGTACTGGTTTTATATTAAACTTAAAACGTGAAAAAAATAAGACTTCAATCTACAATACCGACAATTATATAGCAAACTCACAAAACATACTTTATAACTCTGTTAATTCAACTATTATATCAATTCTTACTGTTGCAGTATATATTTCTATTTTTTATATGTTTATTGATATCGCATACGATATTAAGATACTAGGTCTATTTAGTAATTTACTAAGCAAAATTTTTATGAAATTAAATATTGAGCCATATTACGCAACCGGAATTAGTAGTGGAATTATTGAAATGACTAGAGGGATTGTTGAAATTAAAGATGGCACAAGTTTACTTCTTAAACTTGTCATCGCATCTAGCCTTGTAAGTTTTGGAGGCCTGTCAATTATAATACAAAGCTTAACATTTTTATCCAATACAAAAATAAACACACTTTACTTTTTGTTCGTAAAGTGCGTTCAAGTTATTTTCAGTATAATTTTTGCTATAATTTTAGGTTTAATTTGTTTATAAATTAAACATCTTTTTTCTTTA
This sequence comes from uncultured Eubacteriales bacterium, assembly GCA_905187655.1. GTDB lineage: Bacteria > Bacillota > Clostridia > Christensenellales > UBA1242 > UMGS1908. Next base: position 3,048 of record CAJJIV010000030.1, read on the forward strand.
AAATTGTACCAGCAAGTTCTTCACGATTGTTTCTTATGATTCTTAAACTATCCATTAAATAATCTTCAATATTTTTAAGCATCATATCTATTTTTTGTTTGGTGGTATCTATCATGGTGGAGCAAGTAGCTTCTGCCTTTTTAATATTTTTTTCTGCAATTGCCTGACTTTCTGTTACTATTGTACTTTCTTCAACCAAGTGCTCTGCATATTCTTTGGCTTCTTTTTTCATTTGTTCTGCTTGTTCCGATGCCTTTGCCAATATATTGTCTTTTTCTGCAACCACGTAACTTGCTTCTTGAATAGACGATGGCAAACCGCGTTTTATATCTGCTAAAAGTTCTTGGCACTTTTTTATATCTACCGCACCCTTTTTACTAAACATTATATTTGTTGCTTCTGAGAATTCTTTATCTAATTGATCAATCTTTTCTCTTATATCCATTAAACTAGACTTCCTTTTTTAATATGACAATTTTAAGCGAACCATATTCTTTTATTTTGTATATTATACACTTACTTTGTTTAAATTGCAAGTCATTTTGTAAATCCATTTCAGCTAGGACCAATGCCCCATCATTTAATAAGTCATATCGCACCAATATTTCAATAACAGATGCGTACACACCACTTTTATACGGTGGGTCTAAAAAAACCAAATCGAACCTTTTGTGGGCATCTTGAAACCTTTTTAAAGCAACTTTATAGTCTACATTTTGTATAGAATATGTGGTTGGGTCTACACCTTTTAAGTTTCTTTTTAAACATTTAACAGCATCTTCATCCACCTCTACAAAATCAACAAAAGCCGATCCTCTACTTATACATTCTATGCCAAGAGCCCCACTACCGGCAAATAAATCTAAACACTTGCCATTTGGTATCTTGTCTGAAATGGTGCTAAAAAGAGACTGTTTTACTCTTTGAAGCGTTGGCCTTGCCGATTCTGGGCTAATAAGCTTTCTGCCCCTATACTTTCCAGTTATGACTTGCATATTTTCTCCTTTTTTTTAAATTTAACTTTGATTTGCATATTCTATCACAATAGCTTACAAAATGCAACAACAAAGAAAGCCCGCCCAAACTGGGTAGGCTTTAGATGTCTTTTTATTTTAAAGCAATATGCAAATAATTCCGCCTCGTCCTTCGTTGGTGATTTTACTAAGTGTTCTACGCATTTTAATTTGTGCTTCTTCTGGAAAGTTTTGAATTTTGGTAACAATTCCATCGTGTGCAAGTTCCGACAATGATTTACCAAACATATTTGTATTCCAAATTTGTTTTTGTGTTTCTTCATCTATTTGTTGTTCTTCACTTGTTCCAAGTAAAGCATTTAATCCTGCTCCACCAACGGCTGGTGTTACTTCTGTTTCTACATCAATTTTCATAATATGCAATGTTGATGCTCTTGCTTTTAATTTGACACCAGAATTTCCAGATTTTTTAACAACTTCTGGACTTCCCAGTTCCATTTCTTCTACAGTTGGCATAACAACACCATAGCCAGTTTTATCTACACTTTCTAAAGCTGTTGCCAATTTTTTATATTCCTTACTTGCAATTGTTGCATCTGCAACATAATTTATTAGATCATAATCATTTTCAATCTTTTCACCACACATTGAGCTAAGAGTTTTATAAAATAGTCCTTGTGATGCATTTATCATATAGTTAATTTCACCAGTTCCAAGGTCAATTCCTTCAACATAAGGACTATTTATATCCTCGTTTCCTTTAAACAAATTAAGAGCATTTATGTATTCACTCATTTTTTCTAGCTTTAAATTTGCAATTTCTGTCATAATTTTTACGATATTTTCGTTCTCGTATGGTAAATTTCTCATCCATTCTGGCAATTTAAACTTAACTTCTTTAACTGGAAATTCAAATAAAACACGTTCCAAAATTGCTAAAAAATCATTTTCAGTTAAATTTTCAATATCCGAAACCAAAGTTGGCACACCATAACTAGTTTCCATCGCTTTTGCTAACGTTTTAGTTTCCTCTGCTGAAGGTGTTTTTGTATTCAGCAAAATTATAAAAGGCTTTTTAAGTGCTTTAAGTTCATTAACAACTCTTTGTTCTGCTTCTATATAATTTTTGCGAGGAATATCGGTAACCGAGCCATCAGTAGTTACTAATATGCCAATTGTACTATGTTCATTAATCACCTTACTTGTCCCAATTTCTGCAGCTTTTTCAAACGGCATTTTTTCTTCTTGCCACGGAGTTTTTACTAGTCTTGGTTTATCGTTTTCCATATGTCCTTGAACGCCATCAATTAAATAACCAACACAATCTACCATTCTTATTCTTGCCTTTGCATTATCACATAACGAAACTTCTACCGCTTCACTTGGAACAAATCTTGGTTGCATTGTCATTATAAGTCTACCCTCACCAGATTGAGGAAGTTCATCTTTTGTTCGTTCTTTTGCCATAGAATTATTAATTTTAGGCAAGACTATCTTTTCCATAAACTTAGTAATAAAAGTAGACTTCCCTGTTCTAACCGGCCCAACAACGCCTACATATATATCACCATTTGTTCTAGTCGCAATTGACTCATATATATTCATTGTAACAAACTCCTTGATTATTTTTCTACTAAAACATATTCAGCATAATATGAATTTATTACATAAAAATAAAAAAGTCGCTTTACAAAACTTCGCGACTTTTTGTTTTATTATTGTTGTTTCTTTTCATCTTTAAATTTTTTCTTGGTAGACTTAATTAGGTCTACTTTACTTTCTTTTCCTATAAGTAATCGTTCTATGTTCTTTCGGTGTGCAAACCAAGTGAAAATAAATATCGCAAACAAAAGTAAACAAACTACCTGACTTTCAACAAGTGGCAATGTTGCCTTTGCTTTAATGCCTTCTGCAACTGTTAAGCAAGTTACACAAATAAAAGATGCCAATGAGCCATATTTAAAAATAAGCCAACTAATGCCTGCAACAACCACAACAATTGCCATAACAACAGGTCTTGTTGCAAAGAAAACACCAATCATTGTTGCTATTCCCTTGCCACCTTTAAAGCCATAAAATACAGGATATATGTGTCCTAAAATAACACTTAAACCTGCCGAATAAGTATAAATTGGATTGTTAAAAATAAGTAAAACTACCAAAGTTGGAACAAAACCTTTTAACATATCTAAAATAAAATTTAATAAGCCAACTTTAAAACCAAAATTACGAAGTACGTTGGTAGTTCCAGGATTTCCACTTCCTAGTTTAGTTATATCCGCATTCTTTTTCTTACTAATTATTCTTGCGACAGAAAGGTTGCCACATAAATATGACAAGATAACTATAACAACTAAATGCCACCAAACAACCATTAATTTCTCCTTAATATTTATTCATTCTCCATTTTGTTTTTAATTACAAGATTAATTGGGGTACCGGTGAAATCTACTGCCGACCTGATGGAATTTTCTAAGTACCTTTTATAACTATCGGTAATAAGTTTGCCATCATTTACAAAAATTACAAATGTTGGCGGAGCAACACTCGCTTGCGTTGCATAATTTATTTTTAATTTCCTGCCATTTACAATAGGTGGTGCCGTACTAATAATTGCATCTTGAATTATATCATTAACCACACTTGTTTTTATGCGTTTGTTTGCATTATTATAAACTTCATCTACCGCCAATATAAGTTTTTCCATTCTTTTACCAGTTAGTGCAGATAAAAACACAGGTTTGATATATGTCATAAAACTAAGTTCTTTTTTAAGTTTTTCTTCAAACCTTTTCATGGTCAGTGTTTCTTTTTCAATTTTATCCCATTTATTAAACACAATAAGAGAGGGTTTTTGTTGCTCGTGAACAAGCCCTGCAATTTTAACATCTTGTTCAGAAATTTCTTCTGAAACATCCATGACTACCACAACGACATCTGCTCGGCGGATGCTATCTAATGTTCTAAATATTGAATATCTTTCAACCGACTCATCTTCTATTGATCTTTTGCGTCGCATTCCGGCTGTATCAATTAATAAATAATCTTTTTTATTTACCCTAAAAGGAACATCAATAGAATCTCTTGTAGTGCCCGCAATATTAGAAACAATTACTCGTTCTTCTCCAACCAATCTGTTTATTAATGAAGATTTGCCGGTGTTTGGCTTGCCAACTATTGCGATTTTAATTTTACCATCGTTTACTTGCTCTTTAGTTTCTGGAAGATTTTTTACTACTTCATCTAATAAATCTCCAATACCTTTACCTTGTTCTCCAGAAATAGGATGTGGGTCACCAACAGCAAGTGCGTAAAAATCATACAAATTAGATGTATCAAAGGTGTCATATTTATTAACAACAAGCAATACTTTTTTGCCTGCTCTTCTTAATTTTTCAGCAACTCGGTAATCTAGTGGAACTATGCCTTCTTTACCATCTACAAAAAACAAAACCAAATCAGCCAATTTTATAGCTGCATCTACTTGATTATTAATATGCGTTGTAAAATTATCATTTTTATCAAATTGTATGCCACCAGTATCAACTAATGTAAAATAGTGTCCGCACCATTCAACATCAGCATAAATTCTGTCTCTAGTAACACCTGGAGAGTCGTCAACAATAGAAATCCTTTTGCCGACTACACGATTAAAAAATGTACTTTTACCAGTATTTGGTCTTCCTACAATTGCAACTAACGAGTTCATAAAACAATTATCCTTTATTTTGTTTTATTTTATTATACCCATTAAACTGCACTTTTGCAAGGAAATTTAAAAAACTCTTAAATAGAAACTCTTTTTACAATAAATTTTTCAATTAAGATATTAAAACGTAACTCCTTATAAAACAATTAAAAAGCCGGCGAACATCCGACTTTTCTTTGCTAACTTTTTGTTTGCGGTTTCTTTTTGAAAATCGCAAAAATTTCTGAAAAAAAACGAGATAACCATGCCCTGAATCTTTTTGAAAAAACTGCAACCAAAGTTATAATTAAAACCACTCCACCAATACTTCCTAAAACTATCCATAATGTTTTGTGAGTTGCAGAAGTTCCACTTGCCGTTTTAGAAGCACTAACAAGACCAGTGTTTAACATATCACCAGAAGATTCTTCTGCATCAAAATCTGCCAAACTCTCTTGACTTGCCATTCTTGTGCCATACAAAACTACATCAATGGTTTTTGCTAATGGTTCAGTTGATCTTCTGACGTATTCCTTTTCAATTAAATTGGTTCCCATTTCAAAAAGCAATGCTCTATTAAATAATTGTTGATTATAATTGCCTTTACCAATATAAATATCTTTAATTAATCCTGGGTACACAGCATCTGCATAAGCCTTAATGTTTAGTGCAAATTCTTTGTTAATTTCGCTATTTTTATTTGCTGAGCCAATTACCATTCTAACCTTACTCATTGTTACTCCATTAACTTCGGTTATGTATTCGGATCTTGGTGTTGCATCTCGGTGTATGTCAAATATGGCATCTAAGTCGTTTTGCAATAATTCAGATGCCGTTTCTTCGCTTCTTGTGTAAGCACCTGAATTGTGTGGTAAGTGTAAATTTTCTGAATAATAAACTTTAATTGACAAGTTCTCTAAATTTTTTTTTAAGCTTTTACCAATATCATGGATACCGCCTTTGCCATAAATACTATCCACCCCATCTTCATCATTATAACATTCATCATTATGTGTATGGTACATACCAATTTTTTTTATAGTACTAGCATTTACTTCCTTTATATTACTATTCTTTTTTGTTATATTGTAAACTGGCATTTTTACATCTTCTTTATATCTAGCCACACCTATCATATTGTCTTCATCTACCGATTCTATAACATACAACTTGTTATCCGAACTAATGTATTCATCATTAACAGCAACGCTATCGCCTTTCATAAAAAGCACTTCTGTCATATTGTCACCATTATATATAGTGTAATAATTTGCATCATCAACAGTCCTTGCGTTTGCACTTAATAAATTAAACCCACTAAAGCCTCCCATTATTATAAGTATTGAAACGACAACAGCGCTAAGTAATATTAAAAAATTATTTTTTTTCACTTTGTTTCTCCTTACCCTTTCTGTAATTAATTATTGACATTTTTTTATATAATCCATCAACTGCAAAAGAATTTTTTTTGTCGGCTAATTGTTCTTCATCTATTTCAACAAACTCACCAGTTTCAAAATTAAACACTTTAGACTCATCTTTCCCACTAACTGCTTCTACTGTTTTTCCCATAAGTTCACTTAATCCAACCGCAATAATTGTTGAAATAATTATGGTATCAAAGGCTCCTGCAACACCAAGACTTAAAGGTGAAATTGCCTTTTTGCCTACACCTATTAAAAAATTAATAACACTTGATAAAAAAAGTCCAAGAATTGAACAAATAAAAGCATTTCTTCTACTTCTTCCAAGCAGATATGCAACAACACCGGCAACAATGCCATATAACCAAACATTGTCTATAACAATATCTTCCGGAGTGTTGCTTGGCATTATATATTGAATGGTCACTACAGCTCCTGCTGTTATTATCGTGCCAATAACCGCCCTAAGTAAATCTTTGCTAAACCCTGTTTTGATTAATAGATATACACAAATTCCAAAAGGAATTAAAAAGCCTCCAATAGAAAAACTGAAGTATGGACCTATTTTTATTGGTGGAATTACCATACCTACCATTATTGCAAGCAAAATTATTATTGCCCAACGATCATTCATTCTCATTTTATCTAATATTCTTTGCCCAGCACCAAAAAGAAGTGCTAATATTAAAACACTTAAAATTATATAACTAATTGACATAAATGATTTCCTCCATCATTTTGTCTTAGTTTTTTTAATTGCTTTTGCTTTTATACAGTTTTTTACAATTTAAACATATATTTTTATCTACACTAAATTTCTTTACTTTTACGTAAGCAAAAATTAAAAATACCAATAAAAAACAAAAAGCAAATCCTGCCCATATATTTAAAAATTTGGAAAATGTATAAAATACTACTGAGATACAATATGCTAAGCCAAAATGAACCAAAATAGTCTCAATCATTAAAGCCTTACCAAACTCCTGTTTACAATTCCTTAACGCCGGAATACAAGGAGGGTAAAATAAAACAAACATTATAAAAGCAATTAAACTTATGCCAGAAATATCACAAAAGCCACCAAACAGATTCGCGGTAGAAATAATATTCTCTTTTGCTATTAAACCAGCAATAATTGCAATTACAATACTTTCATTACCTAAACCCATTGGATAAAACAAAAAGGTTAATTTGTTCGCAATTAAATATAACAATGAATTTTGTGGATTGTTTAATACAAATTTAAAATTATATGTTAAATTACTTAACAACCATAATATTGATGATACAAGAAACAATACTCCAGCTACTCTTTTTAAAAACTCAACTGTCAAAT
>CAJJIV010000031.1 GCA_905187655.1 uncultured Eubacteriales bacterium
CATTTGTCGGTAAACGAATGGTCCTCTGTGAAGTTTGAGCCACAAGAACATTTTGAACATACTAAATTTAAGGAGAATTACTATGAGCAACATCATTGATGTAATTGAAAAAGAAGGTATGCGCACAGATTTGCCTAAGTTCAATATTGGCGATACTGTTAAAGTTTTCGTTAAAGTAGTTGAAGGTAATCGTGAAAGATTACAAGGCTTTGAAGGTGTGGTAATCGCTCGCAAAAATGGTGGAATTAGAGAAACTTTTACTGTAAGAAAAATTTCTTATGGTGTTGGTGTTGAAAGAACTTTCCCATTACATTCACCAAAGATTGACCATATTGATATAGTTAGACTTGGCAAAGTAAGAAGAGCAAAACTTTACTACCTAAGAGAAAGATCTGGTAAAGCTGCCAAGGTAGATGAAAAAATAATTAACGCATAAATTCTTTAAAAATAGAGCAAATTTGCTCTATTTTTTTTGTGCAAAAATTATTTGCTATAATGTAACTAGTTGTTTATAATGAAAAAGAAGAAATGTGGGAAGGTTTTAATTATAATGTTATCTAAAATAAAATGCTTTACGCTAATAGGAATAAAAGGCGTAAAAATAGATGTTGAAATTGATATAAGTAATGGTAAGCCAAATATAACCGTTGTAGGACTGCCTGATGCTGCAGTTAAAGAATCTATTGAAAGGGTAAGTTCGGCAATCTCAAACTCTGCATACTACTTTCCACAAAAAAAAATTGTAATAAATTTAGCACCAGCCGATGTAAGAAAAGAAGGTGTTATTTTTGACCTTGCCATAGCACTTGGAATACTTAGTGCTGGTGGGTATATAAGCAATGCTGACCTATCAAATTATATTGTTATGGGAGAACTTTCTCTTGATGGCAAATTAAGACCAATTGATGGAATGTTGCCAATTTTAATTTCAGCAAGAGAAAAGGGATATAAAAAGTTTATAATTCCAAAAGATAATTCTGCAGAGTGTTCATATATTGAAGGTATAGAAGTATATGCCTTTGAAAAATTAAATGAAGTAATATCTTTTTTAAAAAAAGAAAGCACAGTTTTACCAATTCCACTTAAGCAATGGAAGGCGTCTGAAACTACATATTTAGAAGACCTTGCGAGAGTAAAAGGTCAATATAAGGCAAAACGAGCCATAGAGATTGCGGTTGCAGGCGGGCATAACATTATGCTGGTTGGCTCGCCCGGTAGTGGGAAAACAATGATAGCTAAATGTGTCCCATCAATTTTACCCGATTTGACTTTTGAAGAAGCACTTGAAATAACAAAAATTCATAGTGTAGCAGGTGAATTAGATAAAACTGAAGGCGTAATAACTAAAAGGCCATTTAGGTCGCCTCATCATTCTGCATCAACTGTTGCTATGACAGGTGGTGGTAAAAATGCAAAACCAGGAGAAGTAAGTCTTGCACATAATGGTGTTTTGTTTTTAGATGAAATGCCAGAATTTCAGCGAAGTTTGCTAGAAACGCTTAGACAACCGCTAGAAGATGGCTATATAACTGTGTCTAGAGCAAATATATCAGTTCAATACCCTGCAAACTTTATGTTGGTTGCAAGTATGAATCCTTGTCCATGTGGAAACTATGGATCGAAAGACCTTGTATGCAAGTGTTCACCAACTGAAATAGATAAATATCTAAAAAAAATTAGTGGACCGCTTTTGGACCGAATTGACCTTAAGATAGATGTAGATAGAGTAGAATTTTATGACCTTAGAAATGAAACAAAAGAAGAACCAAGTTCAGTTGTTAAAGAAAGAATTGACAAAGCAAGAAAGATCCAGCAGGAAAGATATAAGAATGATAAGTTCTTCACAAATTCCAAAATGAATTCTTTGCAAATAAAAAAATATTGTGCCTTAGATAAAGATAGTGAGGATATTCTTAAAGTTGCATTTGATAAATTTAAAATGTCAGCAAGGGGGTATACCAGGGTGCTTAAGGTTGCAAGAACTATCGCAGACTTAGAAGGAAAAGAAAAAATTGAAAAATCACATATTATAGAAGCAATTTCTTATAGAACTATTGAAAAATATGAATTATAGAATAAAGGATAATTAAATGAATATAGACACATCAATCGAAGAAAGGGCAGTAATGTCGGTTGTGGCAACTGGCCTATCTCGCAAAAAACTTAAAGCGGTAATAGCGGCGTGTGGCACGATTGCAAGAATGTATTGGAATTTTTCAGACTTTGAAGAAGAAGTTGTAAAAATTGTTGGGCAAGATGGTTTTAACGAAATATACACAGCATTAAGTGATGAAATGACCAATAAAGTAGCTAAGGAATTAGACAGAAAAGGAATAATTGCTATTCCGTACAATAGCGAAATGTATCCAGATCGACTTAAAAATATTGATGATGCACCATTAATTTTGTATGCCAAAGGAAACACTGCATTGTTAAAGGAAGAACTGTTGATTGGTGTGGTTGGTACAAGGCGACCATCTAGATATGGGCGAGAGACTGCCGAAAGTTTTGTTTATTCGTTATGTGAAAATGGGTTAATAACGGTTAGTGGTTTGGCTTATGGCATAGATTCAGTTGTTGCTACAACTTCGCTTAAAGTTAATGGCAAAACTATTGCTGTTCTAGGTGGTGGGTTAGATGAAATATATCCAGCATCAAATACAAATTTGGCAGAAGAAATCTTAAAAAATGATGGACTGTTATTAAGTGAGTACCAGCCATCTGAACGACCAACTCAATATACTTTTCCAGAAAGGAATAGAATAATATCTGGAATTTCAAAAGGAGTATTAATTGTTGAAGCAGGCGAAAAAAGCGGGTCGTTAATAACTGCAAATTTTGCAATTGAACAAGGCAAGGATATTTTTATTGTTCCTGCAAATGTGAATTCAATACAAAGTGTTGGTAGTAATTCTTTGCTGTATCAAATGCCACATTGTATGGTTATATCTCCAGATAATATTTTAGAAGAATGGGGAATAAATAAAACGAGTAACGAAGCCAACAAAAATTTGCAGTTGACAATTGAAGAGCAAATGGTGTATGATTTTTTGACGGATGATGAGCAACATTTTGATGACATCCTAGAATATACAAAATTAAAACCCAACGAGTTATCTTCACTTTTAACAGAAATGGAAATGATGGGAATAATAAAAAAGACCTCTGGGAATTATTACGGAATATAGGTAGGAGAGAATGAAATTAGTACTTATTGAAAGTTCTGGTAAACAAGAAACTGTTTCAAAATATTTAGGAAGTGGATATAAAGTTATTGCTACCAAGGGTCATGTGCGAGATTTGCCAGTTAAATCTCTTGGTGTAGATGTGGAACATAATTTTAAGCCAGAATATCAGATTATGCCAGAAAAGAAGGCGTTAATTGCAAAATTGAAATCTGAATCTAAACAAGCAGAACAAGTTCTATTTGCAACTGACCCTGACCGAGAAGGGGAGGCAATTGCGTGGCACCTTGCAACTGCACTTGATATGGATCCCAATAACAATTCAAGAATAGTGTTCAATGAAATTTCTAAAAAAGCAATACAAAATGCCCTTACAAAACCAAGAGCAATTGATATAAACTTAGTAGATGCACAGCAAGCAAGAAGAGTGCTTGATCGATTGGTTGGTTATAAACTGTCGCCACTTGTGTCAAATAAAATTCAAAATAAATTAAGTGCGGGCAGAGTACAATCGGTAACTTTAAGATTGGTTGTAGATCGTGATCGCGAGATTGAAAACTTTGTTCCAGAAGAATATTGGACATTAACAGGCTTATTTAAAGATGAAAAAATTGAAGGTAGTGATTCATTTAAGGCAACATTAACTTTAAAGAAAAATGAAAAAATTAAAAGTAAAGCGCAAATGGATGCCGTTATAAATAATTTAAACGGCAAGGAGTATGTTGTAACAAACGTAAAACGCGCAGAAAGCAAATCACACCCATCGGCTCCATTTACAACAAGTACGATGCAACAAGATGCATTAAGTAAACTAGGTTTTTCATTAAAACAAACATCGGCGCTTGCACAAAATTTATATGAAGGTGTTACAATTCCGGGTGAAGGCAAAATAGCCCTTATAACTTACATAAGAACTGACTCAGTTAGAGTGTCGGCAGAAGCCCAAGCGCAGGCACTTGATTTTATAAAAAATAAATTTGGTCAAAATTATGTGCCTAAAACACCAAATATTTACAAAAGTAAAAAGAATATACAAGATGCGCACGAAGCGATTAGGCCTATTACTCTTGAAAGAAAGCCGGAAGATTTAAAGGGCGTTATAGACTCTTCACTTTATAAATTGTATAAACTAATATATGATAGATTTTTGGCAAGCCAAATGGCAGAAGCGGTTTATAATACTATTAATGTAGACATTTTTGCTGACCAATATCAATTTAAAGCAACGGGTAAAACACCCGTGTTTGATGGGTTTACAATCTTATATAACAATTCGGTGGAATCAGCTGATGAGCAGAGTGCTAAAATTCCTAATGTTCAGGTAAATGATAAGTTAACTGTTTTAGAGTTAAAGCCTGAACAGAAATATACAAAGCCACCCGCTAGATACACTGAAGCCAGTCTTGTTAAAGCAATGGAAGATAAGGGAATTGGTAGACCGGCAACATATTCGCCTACCGTAAACAACATTATTGGAAGAAACTACTTAGAGAAAGATGGTAAAAACTTGATTTCTACCGAACTTGGAAGAAGTGTTGTTGACCTTCTTGTTAAAAATTTCAGTGATATTATGGATGTTGGCTTTACTGCAAATATGGAAGACAAACTTGACACAATTGAAGAAGGAGGTCAAGTTTGGCAAGATGTAATTAAAGATTTTTATATAGGATTTGAAAAAGAACTTCAAGTAGCACTTAAAGATAAAACAAAAGTTCAGCTAAAAGTAGAAGTTAGTGAAGAAGTGTGCCCAAATTGTGGAGCTAATCTCGTTTATAAAATGGGTAAGTTTGGCAAATTCTTGGCTTGCCCTAACTTTCCTGATTGTAAATTCACAAAACACATTACCGATGTTGTTGGGACATGTCCAAAATGTGGTGGGGAACTACTAAGAAAGAAATCTAAGCATGGTAAAGTTTTTTATGGATGTAATAATTTCCCTAAGTGTGATTTTGCAAGTTGGGATTTGCCGTACAAAGATAAATGTCCCAAATGTTCGGAATTAATGGTTGTTAAACAGTTTGGCAATTACAATCATATTAAATGCACTAAATGCGATTATTCTACAAAAATTTCAACTAAAGAAGATAAAAAAGAAGATAATGAATAAGGTAATAAATATTGTTGGTGGTGGGCTGGCTGGATGTGAATGTGCATATTTTTTAGCTGAGCATGGATTCAATGTTAAGTTGTACGAAATGAAACCTATAAAATTCTCTCCTGCACATCATAAAGAAACATTGGCTGAAATTGTATGTTCAAATTCTTTTAAAAACGAAGGCAAAACAACATCTTCAGGATTGCTAAAAGCAGAAATGAAAGAGCTTGGTTCGGTTATATTAAAAGTTGCTGAAGAAGTTAGGGTTCCTTCCGGTGGGGCTTTGGCGGTTGACCGTGAAAAGTTCACCGAAAAGATGGATAAATTAATTAAGAGTCATAAAAATATTCAAGTAATAGAACAAGAAATTCAAGAAATAGACCCAAGTACAAAAGATATTTGGGTTATTGCAACTGGTCCACTAACTAGTGAACCTCTTATGCGATCAATCTGCAGGTTGATTGGCGAAGATAGTTTGTATTTTTTCGATGCTTCGGCACCAATAGTTACAAAAGAAAGTTTAGATTTTAATAAATGTTTTTATCAAAATCGCTACGGAGAATGTGGGAAAGGTGATTATGTTAATTGTCCACTAACCAAACAAGAGTATGATATTTTTTACAATGAACTAATTAATGCAGATAAAGTCATTCTAAAAGATTTTGAAAAGAACATCTTTGAAGGATGTATGCCCATTGAAGTGATAGCATCAAGAGGGAAAGATAGTTTAAGGTTTGGCCCACTTAAACCCGTAGGATTTAACAACAATCCACTTGCAATTAAACCATACGCAATAGTTCAATTAAGGAAAGAGAATTTAATTGAAGAAAGCTTTAATATTGTTGGATTTCAAACAAATCTTAAGTTTGGAGAGCAAAAAAGAGTATTCTCTTTAATACCTGCCCTTAAAAATGCTGAATTTATTAAATATGGAGTCATGCATAAAAATTGTTTTATTAATGCTCCACGTCATTTAAATAGTGATTTCTCATTAAAAAATAATCCTAATATTTACTTTGCAGGTCAAATTTCTGGTGTGGAAGGCTATATGGAAAGTACGGCGAGTGGTTTAGTTGTTGCAATTTCAATTTTAATGAGATATAATAATTCTAGACTACAATTAACAAATGAGTCTATGATTGGTGCGATTAGCAGTTATATATCAAATAGTGCGAATGCCAATAACTTTCAGCCAATGAATTCCAATTATGGAATAATAAAAGAATTGACTGAAACAATTAAAGATAAAGAGCAAAAACGTTTATTAATTTACGATCGTGCCATAAACCAAATAAAGCAAATAAAGGAGAAAATAAATGAGTATTAAAGGCACAACAATTATTGCTGTAAAAAGAGATGGTAAGATAGTACTTGCTGGTGATGGTCAAGTTACTGCAGGTGAAAGGTACATTTTAAAAGGTAATGCTGTTAAAGTAAGAAGAATATATGATGACAAAGTTGTTGTCGGTTTTGCAGGAACCACCGCAGATGCTTTTACTTTAACCGAGAAGTTTGAAAAAATGCTAAAAAAATATAGCGGAAATTTAATAAGAGCATCAGTAGAACTTGCTCAACTATGGCGAGGAGATAAGGGTCTAAGAGAGCTTCAAGCCCAAATGATAGTAGCAGACAAAGATAATATGTATCTATTAACAGGTAATGGTGATGTTATAGAACCAGAAAATGATGTTATTGAAATTGGATCTGGTGGTCCTTATGCAAAGGCATCTGCTCTTGCATTATTAAATAATACAAAACTTTCAGCAAGAGACATTGCGGTTAAGTCAATAGAAATTGCTGGCTCTATGTGTGTATTTACCAATGGCCACATAACTGTAGAGGAGGTTTAATTTATGGAACTAACTAGCAAAGAAATTGTCAATGAACTAGATAAATATATAATTGGCCAAGATGAAGCAAAAAAAGCAGTTGCAATTGCACTACGAAATAGATATCGCCGAAGCAAATTAAATGACAAACTTAAAGAAGAAGTTACACCAAAGAACATAATAATGAAAGGACCAACTGGTGTTGGTAAAACTGAGATTGCGAGAAGATTAAGTAAGTTGGTTAATGCTCCATTTGTAAAAGTTGAAGCAACAAAATTTACTGAAGTAGGATATGTTGGTAGAGATGTAGAATCTATGGTAAGAGATTTAGTTGAAGCTAGTATTATTTTGGTAAAAAAAGAAAGATATAAAGACGTAAGACAAAAATCTGAGGATTATGCGGTTGAAAGAATAGCTAAAAGCATTTTAGATGCGGGCAAAAAGAATGAGAATGGCGAGCCATATACCAAAGATCAACTAAGAGATATAATTAAAAGTGGAAAATTAAATGAAGAAATTATTGACATTGAAGTAACCGAACAACCAAAACAAATTAATATAATGAGTGGCGTTGGAATGGAACTTAATATGAGTGAATTGTTTGATGGAGTAATGGGCAGAGGCAAAAAACGACGCACTAAAAAGACAGTTGCCGAAGCACTTGAAATATTTATTCAGGAAGAAAGCGAACGATTAATAGACCAAGATTCACTTACAAGTGAAGCTCTAAGAAGAGCAGAACAAAACGGAATTATATTTATTGATGAAATAGACAAAATTACAGGAAGGGGCAATACCAACGGCCCAGATGTATCTAGGGAAGGTGTTCAGCGAGATATTTTACCAATTGTAGAAGGTTGTACAGTGTCGACTAAATATGGATATATAAAAACAGATTACATATTGTTTATAGCAGCAGGGGCTTTCCATGTTTCAAAAATTGAAGACTTAATTCCTGAGTTGCAGGGTAGATTTCCAGTTGTTGTAGAATTGTCTAGTTTAACAAAAGATGACTTTAAGAAAATACTTATGAACACCGAAAACTCGTTAATAAAACAATATAAGGCATTATTAAATGTTGATAATGTAGACTTAAATTTTACTGAAGATGCTATAGAAGAAATTGCAAAAATTGCAGAGTTTGAAAATGAGACAAGTGAAAACATTGGAGCAAGAAGGCTTCATAATGTTCTTGAAAAATTGTTAGAAGACATTTCGTTTAATGCATCAGGCGATCACCCTGTGGTTAATGTAAACATTGATAAAGAATACATTGCTACACATTTATCTAACACATTAAAAGCATATAATCTTAAAAAATATATTTTATAGGAGTTTAATTTAATGATTAAAGAAAGTACAACTACATCATTTAATGATGATATAAGCTCGGGCTTGGTATTAGTAGATTTTTGGGCAACGTGGTGCTCTAATTGTAGAATGGAAATGCCTTTTATAGAAAAACTAGATAAAGAAAGGGGTGGTAAAGTTCAGATTATTAAAGTTAACGCAGAGACAGAAACTGAACTTGCACAAAAATTTAATATTCAAACTTTGCCTACATTAATTTATTTTAAAGATGGAAAAGAAGTGCAGAAAACAGTTGGTTTTAGACCATATGCAAAACTTCTTGAAGACGTAGATAATTTTTCATAAAAATTAGTCATTTTGTATCAAAAATTTAATAAAATGACCCCCTGATTGTTCTGCACCCTGTTAGCGAAATAATAATAAAAAGTCCTAGAAAGGAATATTGATACTATTTCAATGTTTCTTTCTTTTTTTGTGTCCAAAATAAGTATAATTTATGATATAATTTATATAGTGATAAACGATTATCACACACAAAAAGGAGATGTTATTATGGAAAACAAAAGATGTGTTCAGCATAAAGAATATACTGCTGAAGTAAAACGAGAAATCTTAAGGAAACACTATGAAGAAGGAGCAACTTCTAATGCACTTGCAAAAGAATATAATATTCCTAGAAGCACAGTAAAAAATTGGTTTGCAAAAACTAATAATGGTATTGATGTCTTAATTGATAGAAGACCACAATATTCTGGTAGAATTGCAAATCTTGATACTGACTACAAACAAAGATATGAAATTCTAAAAAAAATGGAAGACTTCCTGATGCTTCAACAAGGGAGAAAGCCATCTTTATAAACACTTATAAAAATGTTTATCCTGTAAAACTGATGTGTGAAGTATTAGAAATTTCTCAAGCAACTTACTACAGAATCAGTAAACGAGCTAGTAAAGATGATTATGATGCTTCTCTCATATTTAATGTTTTTAATGAATCATTACAAACCTATGGTTATCGAAGAATAAAACAAGCATTATTAGAAACTTATGGACTTGTTATGAACTCTAAAAAAATCAGAAGACTAATGAAGGAATATCGTATAGTGCCTGTTTATTCCAAAAGAAAAAAGCAAACTGCTCAAAAAAAAGTTCTAGAAGAGAATGTAAAAAGCAATTTACTGAAAAGAAATTTTACTGTAGATAAACCTGATATTGCTTGGGTAACAGATATAACTTACTTAACTTTCAAAGGTAAACGATTATTTTTATCAACTATTATGGATTTATATGATAGAAAGATTGTGTCATACAAAATACATTATTTAAACGATATTCCACTAGTTGTTTCAACCCTGATTTCTGCTAGATTAGAGCGACATAATGCTCAAGGAACAATAATTCATAGCGACCAAGGATTTCAATACACATCTCCTGAATATCAAATGTGGTGTCGTAAATTTGGTTTTCAAATATCTATGAGCAGAAAAGGAACTCCGTTAGATAATGCAGTTATAGAAAGTTTTCATAGTAGGCTTAAAAATGAAGTTATGTATAACAAAGACTTTAAAAATATTAACGAATTAAAACAGGCTGTATTTGACTGGATTTGGTTTTATAATCACGGAAGAATCAAAGGAAAAAGAAAAACTATAGAATA
>CAJJIV010000032.1 GCA_905187655.1 uncultured Eubacteriales bacterium
ATCTCACTTCCAGACCAAAGGTGCCTATGGGAATTAGTGAGACTGGTCCTAATGATTTAAGAGAATGGTTAAATACATTGTAATATGCACAAATCGCAACCAAAACAAAAAAATAAACATTTGCTGTTTAACATTTTGCAATGTTCATTTACCATAGTAGGTACCGTTGTTGGAGCAGGCTTTTCTTCGGGCAAAGAAATATCCACATTTATAGGAATATATAATTCTTTCTTTTTGTTGGCCACAATTTTGTTCTCTGTCCTATTCTGTATGGGGCTTATTTTTTGTTTTTACTCCACTATGATTACACCAACAAAAGCAGTAAAAAACATATTAACTTGTGCAATTTTTATTTGCAATTTCATTTCCTTTACGGCAATGCTTTCAGCCCTAAGGAGTTCAATCGAAATGATATCAACCTGCCAAATTTGGTACATTTTGTGCTTAATTTTAACATATCTTGTAATCATATTTGGCATAAATGGCCTAAATAAGAGCAATTTAGTTCTAATTCCATTATTAATTTTTATGCTTGTTTTTATGGGTGTTCTAGGCATAAAAAACAATAATATCTTAGATACTTTTGTTATGCAAACAAATACAATAAATTTAATTTTCTCTATACCCATGTATATTGGCCTTAATCTGTATAGCGTTTACCCTGTTACAATAGAACTTGCACAAATAGTTAATAAACGTGGACAGGTTTGGACTTCAATTATTGCAAGCACAACAATAATGCTTTTAATTTTAAGTTGCGGAGCAACCGTTTTGAATGCTGGTACTTGTGCAAGTCAAGCCGAACTCCCACTACTATATTATGCATCAATTGTTCATCCAAATCTGTTTATTGCTTGCGTTATTGCGCTTACAATTGCAATTATTACCACTATTTGTTCAAATGGATTTATTTTGTTAAACACATTAAAAAATAAAATAAAAAAAAGAAAATTAACCTTGCTTGCCTTATTTTTAATATCAATACCTCTTAGTTATATTGGTTTTTCAAATATTGTTAAGTATCTTTACCCCATAAGTGGAGCAATTGGAATTGTAGCACTAATATTAATTTTTGCAGATAATATATATCAAAGAATAAACATAAACAAAAAAAAGACTTAGGTTTGCCTAAGTCTTTTTACTATTCTTAAATAGAATCTATCATTCTTCCCTTTTGATTATAAATCTTAATTTTTACAGAAGAGTCTTTTCTTTCAGCAGTTGCATATTCTATTGCTTCATCTTTTGTTTTTGCTTTAAGAACTATCTGGTTGTTTCTTTTAACAATCCAGACTTTTCCATCTTTGCCTTCTGCAATAGTTAATAGTTCAACGCCTTTTTCTTCTTTCTTTTGCTGTTTCTTTTCTTGTTTAGATTTATTTATAAATTTATTTTGTTTTTTCTTGCTTTTAACTACCAAAATTACAACTAAACAAATCAATGCAACACCAGCCACTGAACCCAAAACAATTGCAACAATTTGTCCAGTTGTCAACTGATTGTTCTCTAGTTCTTCTGGATAGGTAACAGCAAAGTTTACAGATTCAACTTGTTTAACTCCATCTGCATCTATTGCTTGATAGTAAACAGTATAAATGCCTGCAGTTGTAATTTCAACATAATTCTTACCATCTTCAGTTACAACTTCTAGTCTATTTCCATTTGCATCTTCAACCGATACACTAACATCAATACTGTTTCCCATTTTATCTACTGCAACAGCGTCACTTAAACAATACCTAATTTTTTCACCATTCCAAGTTTCATTTTTAAGTTCACTTGTTATGGTTATAACAGGCTTAACTACTACTCCACTTGAAACAACAACAGAATTACTAATTGATGTTTCTGCATAGTTAAATGTATTTTCAATTGTATATTGGTCAACCTTGTCTAATTTTAACTTTCCATCGGCAACAGGTTCAACAATTTTGCCGTCGCTAGTTTTAATTATTTGTCTTAATGTATAACCAAAATAATTTTCTAATACTGGTTTTACCAACTGAATTTCTTGATTTTGTTTTGCAACAAGCTTTATTTGTTCATCTGAAACAATATTAACACTTGTTGGTCGATTTACAACTACAGTTGCCGACTTATTATCTGCACCAGTAATTGTATAAGTTCCTATTCTTAAAAATTGAATTATATTTCCATTTTGAATATTGTACAATCCATTATCAGATTCAACTTTAAAACTTGAATTTCCATACCACAAGCAAGTATCACCCAATACAACGCTTAATTTTTTACCAGTATAAAGTGCTTTTGTGGTAGCATTATTGTTCACATAATTTTCATAAAGCTCAGGTAAATCACTAGCACCCATTTTTGCACTTTCAGGGCAAATTCCTACATATGTTACAGCATAACCATTGTCTTTGCTTAATACTAAAACAAATTTTTCTAAATTTGCATCAAATGTTGCTATTTGCCCATCAAATAATACTGAAACTGGCACTTTACCAACTTCATATAATTTAGCATTTTCAACACCAGTGCCAGCACCTAAATTTATGGTATATTTACCATTCGTTTCACTAAGTACAGGACTAGAGATTGAAATTATTGGAGCTACAGTTTCACTTGTATTAAGATTTACATAAATTGTAATTTCAGTGCTATTTCCAACTGAATCGGTTAATTTATAAACAATTTTATTAATGGATTTATTTAATTCAATTTCTTCGCCAATGTTATGGGCAAAATCTATTTCATCATTAATCTTGATAGAAACAACCACACCACTGGTTTCGTTTGCATCATTATCATAATCTTTGGCAGTAACACTTGGAAGAATAAATTTTGCAGTTGTTTCACCAATTTCTGCATTAACCATTTTTTCGTAGTTTTCAATAGTAATATCTTGTGGAGCCTGAACATCATTTGATTCCTTGCTTAGTCTTACATCAAATTGCTTATTGTAAGTACCTTCATTTCCATTAATATTATAAGACTGTTCAATACTCACATTAAGTTTATAGTATAAATTTTCATCTACCGCCGTTTTAAAATTATTAAACTTAATTAAACTTTCGGTTAGAACAATAGAATATTCTTGTTCAGTTCCTACATTAAAAGTATATGTTGTAACATTTTTACCATCTACTTCTTCGGTTGTTCCCGCGATTTCATTTTTAGAATCATCGTAAAGTTTTAATACAAAATTCCTAGTTCCTAAATTAAAAATTTCTAAAAACTCAGTTGCATAACCTTTTGCAAGAGTCAAGGTTAATCCACTAGAAAAATCGTAGTCATCACCTAATAATTCATATTTGTTTATTCCATCAATATAATTAAAGGTAATTGCATCAAAATTAATTTTTTCGGTAATTACAAGTTCTTCTTTTAAACCAAATTCATCGCAAGAAATTGTTAAATTGTAACTTTCACCTGTCCAGTTCTGTTTGGTAATTTTGCTTAAATCTTTTAAGCATAAGACGTCATCGCCATTATTAACAGAAAATTTAACTTCGGTATTATCACTAGACTTAATCCAATATTTAACTGTTGCCGTTGTAACATCTTGCTTACTTTCATCTACAACTTTAATTTTAGTAAAGTCATAATTTTTGAACATATAAACATAACCGGTCTTAACAAGGTCTGCAACGTCTGCACCATAAGAAAAGGCATATTCTTTAACAACATCAGTTAAAGTTGGTTCATTAAAGTTGTCACCAAACTTAACGGTTAAATATTTATATGCAGTTTTATCTTCACCGCCAATTTTAACGGTTTTTGAATATTGAATATAATAAGTTCCAAGAATGTTTTTAGAATTTGTAAATTGTTTAAACCCTTCTTTTTCAGTAACAGGGATTTCATTTCCATAACAATCAAAAACTGCCACATTAATGGTAGTATCTGCTGTTTGAGGGACTTTAACCACACTGCCAGTTTTTGCGGTGCTAGACAATGTCTGCTTTAGCACAATATCTTTTGTTGAGTTATTTACTCTAACAAAAAATTGGTCTGAATAAGTATAAAATCCATTATTCAAAAAACGATATTGAACGGCATAAATTCCTGCTGATTTAAACATATATGTTAAATCAGTAACAGACTTAAAACCTCCAAGAAGGTCAGTGCGATCGGAAGCCCACATACATACTTCAGCATCAGCACTTGTGTAATCAGCAAAGGTTATTGTATAATCTTCCTCCAAATCACTTGCCACATCAAATTCATTCTCTTCAATGTCTTTCTTTACACTAAATGCACTTGAAACAGCTGTTGTAACCTCATCTGCTTCTGCAATAGCATTTGTAATAATAGGTAAATTTACAAGCATAGCTGAAAAAACTATGGCAGTAAAAATTGATAGTATTCTTTTTCGTAATTTCATCGTTCGCTCCTTAAGTTTGCTAATTTTAATTTTATAGCATTTTATAGGTGGTTGTCAATACAATTAATGTTGTTACTAACCCAATTTGCGTTTAGTGCGTTGGCTTTTATTCATAACAGGTTTAATTAAAAACTCTGAACTTGTTTCGTCTTCAACAACTTGTTTTATAGCATCATCAGATTTTTGTTCTATAGTTTTGCCTTTAGCTTGGCCTGTTTTTGTTTTCTTTTCTTTAGTAGGCAATTTGGGGGTTGTTTTTTTTGTGCTTTGTTCGGCACCATTTGTATTTAAACTAGTTACAATTTCCATTTGTTGTTGTTCACCCAAAACTTTTGGCTCTGCTTTTTTTTCTTTTGCTTTTTTATCTAATTTCTTGTCAACATCTATAGTTGGTAACAGCTCTTTTGTAGGAAGATCAATTACTGGCTCCTTAACAGGAAGTATTACTTCAACTACTTCATCGTTACCTTCTTCTTTTTTGGCTGGAATTATTATTTTTTTAGGAATAGATTGTTTGCTAGACTTCTTTTTAACTACAACTTCTGGTTTTTTCTTAACAAGTCTAACCCCTTCTACAACCTTACCACCATTAACCATAAACGTCCTTTTAACCTTATTTAATAAGTCCTCGTTATTTGTAGCAACAATTATGGTTGTTTCTCTCTCTTTATTTAAGCTAACAAGTTTATCAATTAATCTAGATTTAGTAATTTCATCTAAGCTTTCAGTCGGATTATCTAAACACATAATGCTTGGTTTGGTGGCAATAATAATCAAAAGAGAACAAATGTTCTTGGTTCCTGAAGACAAATGTATAAATTTTTGAGACAACAAATCTTCATCTATGTCAAACTCGTGCAAAAGATTTTTAAATTCTTCTACAACACTTGAAACATTTTTACATTTTTGTTTTGCATATGCTTTTAAATTTTGAAGAACGGTTTTTTGACCACACACACTTGTGCCAGGTGCAAAATAGCCATATCTGTGACACAAAAGTTCTTTCTTTTGTTGTTTAGTAAACTTTGTCAAATCTATCCCATCAACTGAATATTCACCATTATAATTTGTATCACTAGCAGATAAAATGGCAAGCAAAATAGACTTCCCAGCACCATTAGGACCGCTAATGCCAATAAAGTCTGCAGGCCTTATAATTAGGTTTACTTCCTGCAATAAATTCTTTTCTCCACCTTTTACTGATACAACTTTAGATACATTTTTTAGTGTTAACATAACTGCTCCATTTTTGTATATTTGCCAAATGATTATATCACAAGTTTTGGGTAAAAGTGAATAGTATTTTTAAAAATTTTAACTAAAATCTTAAAATGATTGACAAAAACAAAAGCTTACTATATACTTAAGAGCATAAATCCGATTTTAAGCAAAGTGGCGACTTGCTAGGAGATAGTAAAATGCTATCCGCTAACTCCTTGCGTTAAAGGTAATTAAGGTGGGTCTAACTGACCAATTAGGGTGGAACCGCGGTTAAAAATCGTCCCTTACAACAATTTTTGTTGTAAGGTTTTTTATTATTAAGAAAGAATTAATAAAGGAGTGTAAATTTATGAACGACTTAACAATGGAAAAATTAGTAAATTTATGTAAAAGCAGAGGGTTTGTTTTCCCTGGAAGCGAAATTTATGGAGGTTTTGCCAACACTTGGGACTTTGGTCCAATTGGTGTTGAACTTAAAAACAATGTAAAGCGTGCTTGGTGGAAAAGATTTGTGCAAGAAGACCCAAACACTTATGGCGTAGATTGTGCAATATTAATGAATCCAAAAGTTTGGGAAGCTAGCGGACACATTGCAAGCTTTGGCGACCCTAAAATGGATTGCAAAAATTGCAAACAAAGATTCCGTGCCGACACAATTATTGAGGCACATAGCAAAGGCAAGGTTGCAGCCGAAGCAATGACTAACGAACAAATGGAGAAGTATATTGAAGATAACAAAATTAACTGCCCACACTGTGGCGCACACAATTGGACTCCAATACGAAAATTTAACCCGATGTTTGTTACTTCAAGAGGAACATTAGAAGAAGGAGCCGACAAAGTTTATTTAAGACCAGAAACCTGTCAAGGTGAATATGTTAACTTCCTAAACGTTCAACGAACAGCAAGAGCAAAAGTTCCTTTTGCAATTGCCCAAATTGGAAAAAGTTTCAGAAATGAAATTACACCAGGGAATTTTTTATTTAGAACTGTTGAATTTGAGCAAATGGAACTTCAATTGTTTTGCAAACCAGAAGAAGCAATGACTCATTATGCTGAATATAAAGAAAAAGCATTAAAATTTGTTGAAGACCTTGGATTAAACAAGGACTCTTTACGCTTTCATGACCACGACAAACTTGCCCACTATGCAAAAGCTGCTTGCGACATACAATACAACTTCCCTATTGGCTGGCAAGAACTTAATGGCATTCATAATCGTGGTGACTGGGATCTGTCTAGACACCAAGAATATAGCGGGAAAACTATGCAATATTTAGATCCATTCACAAATCAAAAATTTGTCCCAAATGTAATTGAATATTCAATAGGCGCTGACCGATTAACACTTGCTTTACTTTGCAATGCATATGAAGAAGAAAAACTTGAAAATGACACCAGAATTGTTATGCACTTCCACCCAAGCATTGCTCCTTATAAAGTTGCAATACTCCCACTTCAAAAAATTTTAAGTGAAAAGGCTTTGGAAGTTTACCAAACACTTTCTAAACATTTCATGTGTGATTATGATGAATCTGGAAGCATTGGAAAAAGATATCGCCGACAAGATGAAATTGGAACACCTTTCTGTGTGACCATAGATTTTGACACACTTAACGATAATACTGTCACCATTCGTGACCGTGATAGTATGAAACAAATAAGGCTTACTGTTAACGATTTAGTTAATTACATTAATGAAAAAATTCAATTTAATTAATAATAAATTAAAAGTTTTAAGTTTTTAGACTACATTAAAATATAAAAGCCTGTTACCCATTTGGTAACAGACTTTTTTAATTTTACTTGGTATACATATCATAGCCCGCTTTATCACTTGTTGTTTGTTTTGTGTAATTATTTAATAAATACGTTGAGCCCGATACATCTAAGTCGCTTTTAACATAAATTGTTGTTGCATAATAAATAATATAGCCATTTGATGTCTGTGAACTTAATGAAGAAGCAATTTTTGCACTATCTATTGTTATAGTAGTTAATTCTGAACAATTATAGAAGGCTTGACTACCTATTACAGTTACAGTGTTTGGTATTTCCACATTTGTTAATGCCTTGCAACCATAAAAAACAGAACTTCCTATACTTGTGATTGAATCTGGAAGAGTTACACTTGTTAGAGATGTACAACCATAAAATGTACTCCTACTTAGGCTTGTAACTAAATTAGGAATCTCTATACTAGTTAATGATGAACAAGAACGAAAGGCCATTTCACCAATACTAGTTAAACCACTTGGTAATATTATATTAATTAACGAAGAGCAATTTCTAAATGCACTGTTTCCAATACTCGTAACAGCATTTGGAATAATTATACTTGTTAGCGATGTACAACCAAGGAATCCAGCGTTTGGAATCTGAGTTAATTCATTATTAAGGGTTATCTCTTCTAAAGTTGAACAATCTTGAAATGCTTGATCTGCTATTAATAATGTATTGGTATCTACAACGACATTACCAGTTTTTGTTGTATCACATTTTATCAAATATTTAGACACACTATCTGATGCCGTTAAGTATAAAATACCATCTGTCCAGTTTTCAGTATTATTGTATAAAGTCGTGCCAGCAAATGCATTATAACCAATACAAGTTAATCCAACCGGCAATATTATACTAGATAAAGAAGTCAATTTAGTGAAGCATGAAGAATCAATACTAGTAATTGATGTTCCGCCTATATCAATGCTTTCAATAGCTGTAAATGTACTTAAAGAAGAAGCTGGAAGGCTTGTCATATTGTTGCAACCATTTAAGTTTAAAATTTTCAATGAGCCCTGACAACTTGAAGAAATATTTATCGCTGAAATTGCAGTATTGCTCAAGTTGATACTTTCCAATATGCTACAGTCAGACAATGCAGTTTCTGATATAGTGTTTAATTTAACACAACCGCTTAAATTCAATGTCTTTAAATTAGTACAGTAATTAAACGTCTTATCTCCAATCTTTTTTAGTTCAGTCAACCCACTCATGTCTACATTAATTATTGACGTATGTTCAAATGCATAATTCCCTATACTTTCTAATCCAGCCGGAAAGCTGACTGTAGACAGCAAAGAACACCAGGAAAATGCAGACGAACCTATGGTTTTTACATTTAAAGGGATTTCTATACTTGTTAATGCACGACAACTTTCAAAAGCGCAAATGCCAATGTCTGTCAACGCACCTGGAAGTATAATGTTAGATAGAGAACTACATCTTCTAAATGCGTACCATCCTATAGTTGTTATGCCACTTGGTAAATTGATGTTAATTAATCTACTGCATTCTGCAAATGCATAATCACCTATAGTTGTAACATTTTCTGGAATTTCTACAGAAGTTAAATCTACGCAATTATAAAATACATAAGCATTGATGGTTGTTAATCCACTTGGTAGAACTATATCAGTTAAAGAAACACACCCCATAAATGCATATGAACCAATACTTGTTAGAGTACTTGGCAATGTTATGCTAGTTAATGCCGTGCAATCTTTAAAAGCACTATTTGGAATAGCATTTAGATTTGTGCAACCACTTAAATTAAGTGTTTTCAATCTAGTCCTGTAACTGGAATTGATGGTTATATCTGATATTGCACTACTACTTAGATCTAAAGTTTCAATTGCAGAACATCCATTTAACGCTGTTGAATCAAATGTTATTAAGTTACTACACCCACTTAAATTAATGCTCTTTAAGCCAGTGCAATTTGCAAATGCTCCGCTTGCAATATTAGTTAATTCAGTTATTCCATTTAACTCAAGGTTTGGCAGTGTTGAGCAATTACTAAATGCGTAACTGTCTATTTCTGTTAGCCCACTTGGAAAACTTACATTAATTAACGAAGTACAGCCACTAAATGTATAACTATTTATTTTTGTAACTTTGCTAGGAATGATTATCTCAGTTAACGAACTACATCCTGAAAATGCTTCTATTTCTATACTTGTTAAATTATCTGGTAAAATGACAGCAGAAAGAGTAGAACAATCTTTAAATACATAACTATTGATGGTTGTTAATCCACTTGGCAAATGTACGCTAGGTAATGCACTGCAACCTAAAAACGCAGAATTCCCTATATTTAATATTTCGCTAGGTAAATTTATACTCGCTAAAGAACTACAGCAATTAAAAGCATAATCACCTATACTTGTTAATCCATCTGGTAAAACTACGCTCTCTAAGGATCCGCAATTAGCAAATGTAAAGCGATCTATATTTGTTATTCCACTTGGCAGTACTATACTTTTCAGTGACTGACAACTATTAAAAGCTTCTCTGCCTATATTGCTCACTGCATCTGGAATGATTATGTTTGACAAATTCTCACAACCTGAGAATGCCATATTCCCAATTGAATTAATTGTGCTTGGAAGCTGAATGCTTGTTATGC
>CAJJIV010000033.1 GCA_905187655.1 uncultured Eubacteriales bacterium
GAGTAAAAATAAATATAATTGGTGACTTAAACCATGAGAGAATTCCATTGTCTTGTAAAGAAGTAATTCTAAATGCAATGGAACAGACCAAAAACAATACAAATTTCATACTTAACATTGCTTTAGTTTATGGCGGACGAGATGAAATTACTAGAGCAGTTAATAAAATTCTTGCAAGTGGTAAAAAGTCTATAACTAAAGAAGAATTTTCAAATTATTTAGATACTGCAGGCCAAGAAGACCCAGATTTAATAGTCAGGGCAAGTGGTGAACAGCGTATAAGTAATTTTCTATTATGGCAACTAGCATACTCCGAATTTTATTTTCCAAAAGAATATTGGCCTGAATTCAATAAGGATCTCGTGAAAAAATGTATTCTTGAATATCAAACAAGAACAAGAAAATTTGGCAAAGTAAAAGAAGAGAAGTAGATGCATAGGAGAATTATTTAAATGGGAAAAAGAACATTAACCGGAGCAGTAATTTTGCTTGTCGTTGCAGGTTTTATCGCGTTGGTTCCAATTTCGCCATACTTTTTTGATTTTTTAGTTATGGCTATTACCTTTGTTAGTGTATATGAATTACTTAAAGTTTATAATTCCAATAATCCAAAGTGTAGTAAAGCATATATATATTTATCAATTTCATATGCGTATGTAATATATTGTATTTATGCCTTTGTTAAAGCAACATCATTTAAAAAGATTTTGTTTCAGGTAACAGCATTTGGTTGTTACTTTATAATAGCCTTTATTTTCGACTTAATTTATTTGGCGAAAGTTAGAGACAGAGAAGACATTGAAATTACACCTGATGACCATTTACTTTGCACAAAATTAACACTAAAAACTATGTTATATCCCACAACACTTCTTGGTACACTTTATGGGCTTAATAGTTTTAATTCAAATTATTTTTCAATGTGGCTATTAATTTTAGTGTTTAGTGTAACAATTTTTACAGATGTATTTGCATATTTATTTGGAATAACATTCCATAAGGGGAAATTTGCAAGTCAAATTTCACCAAACAAGTCTATGTCAGGCGCCATCGGGGGTTTGTTTGGTGGACTTGTTGCGGCTACGATTGTGATGGGGATTTCATATTTCTGGGGAATATTAAATCCGTTTACAGCACATAAAATGTGGAAGGTAATTTTGTTTTTCGCATTAAGCGGACTAATTGGCTCATTATCTTGTGAATTTGGAGATCTTGTCGCATCATCAGTAAAACGAAAATATGGAATTAAAGATTATGGCAAAATATTTCCCGGTCATGGTGGAATGATGGATCGAGTTGATGGATTAATGTTTTGTTCTACCTCTACATATATATTAGTATTGCTTTTGTTTTTTTAGGAGTAATTAATGAAAATATTGTACATTTTGCTTGCGATAGTAATATTGCTAATATTAATAATGGTGCACGAGTTAGGTCATTATCTTGCAGGCAAATTATTAAAGTTTAAAATTAATGAATTTTCAATAGGATTTGGTAAGGCAATTTATCAAAAGACACTAAAATCTGGAGAGAAATTCTCGCTTAGGATTTTTCCACTTGGAGGTTATTGTTCATTTGATGGAGAAGATGAAGATAAAGACGCTGAAGGTTCTTTCAATAAACAAGCACCTTGGAAAAGACTTATTGTCTTGTTTTCTGGTGTCTTCTTCAACTTTCTGTTTGGTGTAATTACAAGTGTGATTTATTTGTGTATGGCAAGCTACGTTCAACCACAAGTATTATCTATTTATGATGGAAATACAAACCCATTTCAAGTGGGCGATGTAATAGTTGCAGTAGATGGAAAAAAGTTGGATTATTATAAAATTTCTTCGGATACTTTGGTTCAGTTTTCAAATAAAATTTCAAAATATGATGAAAATGAAGAATTTGTTGTCACGGTATTGCGAGATGGCAAAAAAGAAAATATTACCGTTTCAAAGCAGGCAAGAGAACCATATAGATATGTTTTAAATGCGAAGGGAATTTTAGATAATGGTTATTATAAGGATGCTGATGATAATTATGTAAAATTCACAACCGAAGAAGAAGCCTACAATTATTTACACAATACATCTAACGAACTAACTTCAGTTTACAGATACAACGAAGAAACAGGTGAGTATCTTCCTTACGCAGAAGATGTTATAAAAGAATTGTGTCAAATTACTATAAGTGATGCGGGAGTTTCTTTGGGAATATTGCAGACTTATCATTATACACGATATAATTTTGGACAAGCATTAATTTATGCTGTTCCTTTCTGCCTAGATGTATGTTGGTTACTTCTAGCTTGCCTTGGTGGGTTGTTTACAGGAGCAACAAAAGTATCTGACCTTGGTGGCACTGTTACGGCGGTTAGTCAAATTGCAGAGTTAACAGCAATAGATTTTAGATATATCTTTTACTTAATTCCGTTAATTTCTATGAACTTGGCATTGTTTAATATTTTGCCGATTCCTGCACTAGATGGAGCAAGAATGGTATTTGTTCTTATTGAATGGATCTTTAAAAAACCTGTCAATCGAAATGTCGAAGGTTATATTCATTTCTTTGGCTTAATTGCACTACTCGCATTGGTTGTCTTTTTAGATATCTATCACTTTTTTATACTTTAGGTGAATAATGTTACTTATAGATGAACTTAATAAAAAAACAGAGAAATTTAATATTAAATTTATATTAGAGTCGGCGACTTTTGAAAAAAAGTCTAAGACTCTTTCTTTGTGTTTAGTTTATAAAGATGGATTATTTCTATCGCCTGAAATTATAAATTTTGTAAAATTAAGCGTTGTAGAAATTTTGCCACAAGGAATTAAAAATATAAATATAAAGTATAAGAAGAATTATTACGATATTTCAATGGTTGCACCATTTGTTGGTCAAATTTTTAAAAAAGAACAGCCTATGATAAATATACTTTTAACTGATATTTCATTAATTGAAAACAATGTATATGTTAACATAGAAGATAAATATATTTCTCTATTATCTGGCAAAAATCTAGAAAGTATTGTTGCTTTTAGTTTAAAAAAAGAGTTTTATGATGATTTTAATGTTCAATTTAATTACATTCCAACGCGAACAATAAAAGCAACTAACGAAGAAGAAAATTATACTAGCACAGATACTAGTATGTACTTTGTTAATTTGCAATCGGTGGAAGCATATATAGGAGATAAACTTGAAGAGAAACCAAGGCTTATAGCAACCATTAGTGAACCGATAGAAGGTGTGGTAATTTGCGGTAAACTATCAAAAATAAATCAAGCAAAAACAAAACCCAAATTAGATGAAAATGGAAAAGAAAAGCCAGAAAAAATATATTACACCTTTGAATTGGTTGATTATAGTGGCACAATAAGATGTGTGTATTTCCCAACCAAAGCTAATTTGCCAAAATTTGAAAAATTAGAGAATGGGGCAGAAGTATGTCTATTGGGGAATGTTGAAGAAGATAGTTTTCATAATGGGCTAACTTTTAGACCCAAAGTAATAAATTTATGTATGTTTGAAGAAGATTTTTTTAAAAAAATTTTCTCAAAGCCTATGCCTAAAAATTACAAAAATATTAAACCACAGTCTTTTTCTATGTCAAATCAAGAAAATTTATTTGTTGCAGAAAGGCCAATAACAAATGATTACTTGCTAAATAATAAGTTTGTTGTCTTTGATCTTGAAACAACAGGTACTGACCCAACTAGAGATAAGATTATTGAAATTGGTGCAGTTAAATTAGTTGGTGGAAAACTAACGGAAACATTTTCGTGTCTTGTTAACCCTGGAATGCATATTCCAGACGATGCTACAAAAGTTAATAATATTACTGATAATGATGTAAAAGATGCTTTTACAATAGATGAAGTTCTTCCAGATTTTTTAAAATTTTGTGAAAATACCATAATGGTATCATATGTTATAAGTTTCGACTTTAATTTTATTTTAAATTGTAGTAAGCACTTAGGCTATGCGGTAACCAATGAGACTTTTGATGCTTTTGAACTTGCAAAAACTGAGGTGAAGGGTTTAAGAAATTACAAACTAACAACAGTTGCAAAGTCTTTAGGGGTGGAATTGGAAAATGCCCATAGAGCAGTTTATGATGCGGTTGCTGCTGCTGAAGTCATGGTTACAATTTTAGAAAAAAACTGAAAAACTATTGCATTTTTTTAGTTTAATGTGCTATACTTTATATAGTAAATACTGGCTTTAAGTTGAACGGCAGATTTCCTGCCGTTCAACTTTGTATAATTAAGGAGTAAATAGTGAGTATAGCTGAAATTGTTCAAAAGCAATTAGAACCTGTAATAGCCAAACTTGGGTATGAGTTGGTTGAAACGGAGTATGTTAAAAAACAGAACGGAATGAATTTGTTTTTGTACATAGACCACAAAAATGGAATTACATTAAACGACTGCGAAAAAGTTCATACAACGGTAGACCCGTTGTTAGATGAAATTGACCCAACAAATGGTGCACCATATACACTTAATGTTTCTTCACTAGGTTTAGACCGTCCGCTTAAAACTGATAAAGATTTTAATCGCAATATTGGACAGGAAATTGAAGTTTCGCTTTATGCTAAAATTGATGGTAAAAAAAATTATGTTGGAAAACTGGTTTCGTTTACAAATGATAATATCACTATTAAATTCAATGATACTCAAAAAGTTTTCAGTAGAAAAAATATTTCAAAAATCAATAAATATATTTCATTTTAGGAGGGAAAAAGATGCTTAATAAAGATTTCTTTGTTGCTTTAGATGAACTTGAAAAAACAAAGGGGATAAAAAAAGAAGAATTTATAAATTGGTTGGAAACTGCTTTGGTAGTTGCATATAAAAAGAATTTTGGTGAGGGTAAAGATATTTCTGTAAAACTAGACCCAGACAAAAATAAAATAACTGTTTATGCGTTTAAAACCATTGTTAAAGATGATGAACTTGAAAATGAAGACTTGCAAATAGTTTTATCTAAGGCTAAGGAAATTAAGAAATCTAGCAAGGTTGGTGATGTCATTAAAGAAGAAATCACTCCAAAAGATTTTGGAAGAATTGCTGTAGGCACTGCTAAGCAGGTTGTTACACAAAAATTAAGAGAAGCTGAGCGCAGTGTTGCTTATAAAGATATGAGTGAAAAATTAGATCAAATTGTAACTGGAGTTATAAGAAGAGTTGAAAATGATACAGTATATATGGAGCTTGTTGGTTCTTTAATTGAAGGCGTTATGATGGCAAACGATCAGATTCCTGGTGAAAAATATGCTATTGGTGATCGCATTAAGGTATATGTCAAAAAATTACGAGATACCGCACGGGGAACGCAGGCTATTGTATCAAGAAGTACACCACAATTTGTAAAAAAACTATTTGAACTTGAAGTTCCAGAAATTGGTTCTGGCTTAGTTTCAATTAAGGGTGTTGTAAGAGAAGCGGGTTACCGAACTAAAATTTCTGTTCATAACGAAGATTCTTCAGTTGATCCACTTGGAGCTTGTGTAGGCAATAAAGGAACAAGAGTTAATAATATTGTTAGCGAGCTTGGTGGAGAAAAAATCGATATTATTATTTGGTCTGATGATCCATTTGAATACATAGCAAGAGCGTTATCTCCTGCAAAGGTTTTAACAGTAGAAGTTAACGATGAAACCAAATCTGCAAGAGTTATTGTTCCAGATGATAAACTTTCTTTAGCAATTGGGAAAAGTGGCCAAAATGTAAGACTTGCAGCAAAATTAACTAATTGGAAAATAGATGTAAAGAGTGTTTCACAGAGTGTGGACCCAAATGAAACAATTGCAGAAGAGGCAAATGTTATAACCGATGTTGATGCTTTATCTGTTAAAGAAAACTATGATATTAATGGTATGTTTAAAGATATTAACCTAGATGGGTTAAAAGATGGTGAATAATGAAAAATATCCCACAAAGAACATGTGTTGTTTGTAGACAAATGAAAAACAAAAATGATTTATTAAGAATTGTTTATGATAAAAAAAATGCCGTAGCTGAATTAGATTTAACTGGTAAAAAAAATGGCAGAGGTGCTTATGTTTGCAAAAATAAAAAATGCACAGAAGACTTACAAAAGAAAAAGGCATTAAATAGAGCATTTTCTGCTGAAATAAATGAAGATATATATAATCAATTGAGGAGTTATATTGAATAATAAAGAGATAAAAATAAGCCCGTATATTGGTTTTGCTATAAAATCAGGCGAAACACAGATTGGAGTAGATAACATAAATAAAGGTGCAAAAGTAATTTTGTATGATACAGCATTGGCAGAGAATAGCACAAATAAATTAATTAAAATTGCAGAGGAATTAAAAGTCAATTGTATTGCAGTTAATTTTTTAAAAATAAAATCTATTCCTGCTGGCATAAAAGTAATAGCGATAAAAAACGCAAGTTTAGCAAAACAAATATTAAGTTTATTAAAGATGGAGGAAGTCAATTGAGTACAAATAGGGTGGTTGAACAAAAAAACAACAAAAACAAAGAAAGTGAACTTAAAAATCTTGCTTTAGTTAAAACTGAAGCAGAAGGTTTGTCAGTTCTAATTAAAAAGTGCATAAGTTTATCTTTGTCATTAAACAAACAAATTAAACAAAAAATTGAATATGTTTCTCAAGCAAAAAGAGAAGCCGAGGAGCAGAAACTAAAAGAACGCCAACAAAAGGAAGAACAGAAAAAAGCGGTTCAAGCTGAAAGTCAAACCGCTACTCCACCTAAACAAATTAAAATTGTTAAAGAAGAGCCTAAAAGAGATGACAATAAAAAAGCTCAGTTTGTAAATCGTGCTAATGGTGGTAATTTTAATAACAAAGTAAATCAGCCTGATAACATTAGAACTCGTCACTTTTCAGATAATGGCAATGGAAACAATAACTGGCAACCACGAGAGCAACGTGCGTACAATGGTTTTGGAAACACTTCTAATACAAATACACAATCAAATTCAAATGGATATAAACCAAGAACAAATAGGGAATTTACTTCAAAACCATCAGTTCCAGCAAGTCAGCCGACATATCAAATTCAAATAAAAACCAATACAAAGCAACAAAATAAAAAGAAAAGTTCTGAGCACTCATTTGAAGAGAAAAAATCACTTAACAGAAAGGCTCTTGTTATGCGTGGTTTTGTTGCAGATGAAAGCCTAGAGAATGAAGATGGCATCATTATGGGCTCAAGAAAAGTAAAAAAATCTAAGGCAAAACAAGAATCAGTAGTTGTTGCACCAAAAATTGAACATGCAGTTATAACTACTGACAACTTAACTGTTAAAATTTTGGCAGAAAAAATTGGAAAACCAGCAGTAGAAATTATTAAAAAATTTATGATTCTTGGGAATATGGTAAACATAAATAGTACTATAGACTACGATAGTGCTGAACTTATTGCATCGGAATTTGGTGTAACGCTTGAAAGGAAATTAGAAAAAACTTACGAAGAAAAGTTAAGTGACATATATAAAGTTGAAGATGATGAACAAAACTTGGTTAAAAGACCACCAGTTGTTTGTGTGCTAGGACATGTAGACCATGGTAAAACTTCTCTTCTTGATTATATTAGAGAAACAAATGTAATAGATGGTGAAGCAGGTGGAATTACACAACACATTGGGGCATATACAATTGAAAAAAATAATGAATTGATAACATTTATAGATACCCCAGGTCATGCTGCATTTACCGCAATGCGTGAAAGGGGTGCAAAGCTTACCGACATTGCAATATTAGTAGTTGCTGCCGATGATGGAGTTATGCCTCAAACAATTGAAGCAATTAATGATATTAAACAAGTTAATGCACCAATGATAGTTGCTATTAACAAAATTGATAAGCCAGAAGCAAATGTAGAGAGAATTAAACAACAACTTACTGAATATGGGGTTGTTCCTGAAGAATGGGGTGGAGATGCGATAGTTATTCCTATTTCTGCAAAAACTGGTCAAAATATAGACAAACTACTTGAAATGATATTATTTGTTGCAGAGTATCAGAATCTTAGAGCAAATCCTAACAGAAAAGCAATGGGGTCAGTTATTGAAGCAAAACTAGATAAGGGTATGGGTCCGGTTGCTACCGTACTTATTCAAAATGGAACACTTAAAGTTGGTGATGTAATAATAGCGGGTACAAGTGTAGGCAAAGTTAGAGCGATGCTTAATGAAAAAGGCAAAAATGTTAGAACTGCGGGTCCATCATTTGCAGTATCTGTGCTTGGTTTATCTAGTGTACCTAACAGTGGTGATGAAGTTTTTGCTGTAGATGAGAAAATGGGCAAAAAAGTACTATCTGAAAGAATGGTTAAGCAAAAGACAGATATGATTAAATCTGCCGATAACTCGGTAGATGCACTTATGGATAGATTTAAGGAAACTGAATATAAAAGTTATAATATTATCATTAAAGCCGATGTTCAAGGTTCTTTAGAAGCACTAACAAATACATTAGGTGCATTAATGAATGAAGAAGTAAAAGTAAGATGTATTCATGGTGGTGTTGGGGCAATTAATGAAAACGATATTATGCTTGCCAGTGCATCAAAAGCAACTATAATTGCTTTTAATGTAAAGACAGATTTTCAAGCTAAAGTTTTAAGTGAAAAGTATAAAGTTAACATACAATATTACAGAATCATTTATGAAGCAGTAGATTATGTTACAAAACAAATTAATGCTTTAATGACTCCAAAATATAAAGAAGTTGTTAGTGGAAGGGCTGAAATAAGAGTTATATTTAAGGCAAGTAAAGTTGGTGCAATAGCAGGTTCTTATATTCTAGATGGAAAATTAACTAAAGGACAGCAAGTGCGCTTACTTAGAAAAAACAATGTTGTCTACGATGGTTCTATTCAAACAATTCAAAGAGAAAAGAACGAAGTTAAAGAAATTTCAGCAGGTTTTGAATGTGGTATTGTGCTAAACAACTTTGCCCAAATTGAAGTTGGTGATATTATAGAAGGAATTATTAAAGAAAGAATTAACTAGGAGAACTAATATGCCATTTAGGATGGAAAAGGTTAATGCCGAAATTCATAAGGCACTATCGGAAATAATTAACAATGAAGTGCGAAACCCTAATTTAGATGATTGTGTTATTACTATTACAGAGGTTAGAACTTCACCAGATTTTTCTCAGTCAAAAGTTTACATTAGTGTACTTAATGGCGAAAACAAACAAGAAGAGTTATTAAGTGAACTTAATAAGTCTAATAATTTTATAAGATCAAAGTTGGCTAGTGAATTAAATTTAAAAAGAACACCAAAGCTTGTTTTTGAATATGATAATAGTTTGGTTCAAGGTGAAAACATACTAAAAATACTAGATTCTATTAACATAAATAAAGAAGATAAATAGGAGTTTTATGAAAAATTACGATATTGCTATAAATAAAATGCTTCAATGTCAAAATATTGCAATATT
>CAJJIV010000034.1 GCA_905187655.1 uncultured Eubacteriales bacterium
AATGATTTATAAAATCACAACAAAAATAAAAGCCTAAGGAATTAACCATAGGCTTTTAAATTAAATTAATTAAATATTTAGGTAATACATTTGCCCCAAAATTAGGACTTGTGCACCATAGTATAAAATGTGATTTATTATAGTAAGCATATTATTGTTAATTAAACTTACGCCATCTGAAGTTACTTTAAAGTATTGCATTGAAAGAACTAAGTCACTTAATAAAAAAGCAACAAGACCAATTGCAATTAAAAGATTTTTATGAGTAACTATTGCAAACGAACAAGCTAACGATGCTAAAAATGTTAGCAATACACAATATGCAAAAGACTGCCATTTTAGATTTGCAAAATCCAATTTCATTGGTTTTGCCAAGACAAAGAACAACAAGTAAGAGAATGCAATTGCAATACCTGCACTAATTAGGGTAGGAGCAAGCCAATTAACAGACTTGTTTAAATTATATATTGCCATAAAATACATAATGT
Organism: uncultured Eubacteriales bacterium; assembly: GCA_905187655.1. Taxonomy (GTDB): domain Bacteria; phylum Bacillota; class Clostridia; order Christensenellales; family UBA1242; genus UMGS1908. Next base: position 489 of record CAJJIV010000034.1, read on the forward strand.
GCCCTAATGAAAAAGCAAGCATACCAACATTAAAGTAACTTGTGCTGTCCGCTGAATAAATTCTTTTTAACTCTAAAAAGATATCGCCAATAAGTCCACAAACTAAACCAATTATAATATAAATGTAGTAAAAGGAATAACTTTCTTTAAGAACTAATAGTGCTCCAAGAATCATTCCTAGTGACGCAACGGTTTTGGTAAATACAGCACCTACACCTTTATCCAAAATTCTGGTGACTAAAAAACAGCCAACCAAAAATAGCATCATAATTACTACAATAAAATAACTGGGCATTTTGTTACCTCCGCAATTCACTTACATTTAGTATACTATAAAATTCTTAAACTTACAAACTTTTTTATTCATTTGTTTTTTATAAAAAGTTAAAAACCCCAAGAAATTCTTGAGGTTTTTAATTTGGGTTAAACTATTTGGCGGTTTTGCCTAATTCTTCTTTAAAACCTTTCCCAAATTTTAAAGATGGAACAATAGTTGCAGGAACTTCAACTTTTTGTTTGGTCCTTGGGTTAATGGCTGTTCTTGCTTCTCTCTTCTTTGCAGAAAAAGTACCAAAACCAACCAAAGCAACCTTTTCGCCTTTAGACAATTGTTCCTTAAGTGCTTCTACAAAAGCATCATAAAAAACACCAGTGTCTTTAAGAGTCATTCCAGATTTATCTGCAACTGCTCTTAGCATTTCTTGTTTGTTCATTATGATTTCCTCCCATTTGTTCAAGTTTTACCCTTAAACTAATTAAATTTTATCATATGAAATTTTTAAAAATCAACTAAAATAAAGCATTTTTTATTATTTTTTAATAATTTACTTAGATTTCTTCTTCGCTTATTGCCATACTATCATCAATGTCATCACCAGACACATCTTCAGCATAACCATCTGCAATTGCAACACAAACAACTGTATTGTCATCTTTAAGTTTCATAATCCTTACACCAACCGTGCCTCTGCCAATTACATTTATATACTTAGCTTTTGTTCTAATTATAATTCCGTTTGATGCAATTAACATAATATCTTCATCTTCTGTAACTTGTTTCATATTAACCAGTTTACCAGTTTTTTGATTAAAGATACCAGCCTTAACACCCTTTCCGCCACGAGTTTGTAAACGATATTCTTCTGGGTCAGAACGCTTTCCGTAACCATTTTCAGATATTGTTAAAATTGTGTGATTTGGCTTAATTGCAATCATATCCACAACATAGTCTTTCCCTTCAAGTTTAATACTTCTTACACCACGAGTATCACGGCTAAGTGTTCTAACTTCTTCTTCGCTAAACTTAATACACTTTCCTTCGTGAGTTGCAAGCAATATCTCATCTCGACCGCTTGTTACTTGAACTGAAATTAATTCATCGCCTTTATCTAGGCTAATAGCAATCTTGCCAACTTTTCTTATCTTTTTGTATTCGCTTAGTGCAGTCTTTTTAACAATACCCTTTTTAGTTGCTTGAATTAAGTTACCTTCCATATCATCGGTGATAGGAATGACTGCAGTTACCTTTTCGTTTTCAGCAAGTTCTAATAGGTTAACAATTGCTCTGCCCTTTGCAGATTTCTGTCCTTCAGGAATTTCATAACCTTTAATAGAATATACTTTTCCAAAGTTTGTAAAGAAAAGAATGTCGTTATGAGTATTTGTAATGAACATATTTTCAACAAAATCTTCTTCTTTTGGTTTATGAGCAATGATGCCTTTTCCACCACGCTTTTGTGCTTTATATTCACTTACAGGAACACGCTTTATGTAACCATAGTGTGTCATAGATACTACAACATCTTCTTTTTCAATAAGGTCAGCAATATCAATTTCGTTAAAGTCGGTTACAATTTCACTTCTTCTTTCATCGCCATATTTATCTCTAATTTCAATTAATTCGGTTTTAATTATTTCTTTAATTTTTTCATCAGATTCCAGAATAGACTTTAGTTCAACTATAGTTTTTACTAGTTGATCTAATTCTTCGTTAAGTTTTTCAACTTCAAGAGAGGTTAACCTTTGAAGTCTCATTTCCAAAATTGCATTTGCTTGTTTGTCGCTTAATTCAAAGTTCTTTTGTAATTGTTCAGATGCAACGACCTTGTCACTAGATGCCTTAATAATTTTAATTACTTCGTCTATATTTGCAAGCGCAATAACCAAACCCCTTACTATGTGTTCTCGCTCTTCGGCACGTGTTAAATCATATTTGGTTCTTCTGGTAATTACATCTTTTTGATGTTCTATGTAATATGCAAGCATTTCTTTTAGGTTTAAAATTTTTGGCTCATTGTTTACAAGTGCCAAGAAAATTATTCCGTAAGAAGATTGAAGTGCAGTGTGTTTATAAAGAGTATTTAAAATAACATTGGCTTGATAATCTTTTTTAACATCTATAACAATTCGCATTCCCTGTCTGTCAGATTCTTCTTTAATATCAGCTATACCTTCAATCTTTTTATTTTTAACCAAATTTGCCATAGACATAATAAGTTCGGCCTTGTTAACTTGGTAAGGAATTTCAGTAATAATTATTTTAGATCTTCCATTTTCCTCTTCTTCAATTTCTGTTCTTGCTCTAACAACAATTCCACCCCTACCGGTTTTATAGGCCTGTCTGATAGCAGACCTTCCCATAATTAAACCACCTGTTGGATAATCTGGTGCAGGAATATAATTCATAAGTTCATCCACAGTAATCTCTGGATTTTCTATTTGTGCAACAATTGCATTGCAAACTTCATTAAGGTTATGTGGCGGAATATTTGTTGCCATACCAACAGCAATACCATCAGAACCATTTACAAGTAAGTTAGGAAATCTTGATGGTAAAACTCTTGGCTGTTGTAGTGTTTCATCAAAGTTTGGATAAAAGTCTACCGTTTCTTTATCTATATCTCTAAGCATTTCACCAGCAATTTTAGATAACCTTGCTTCAGTGTAACGCTGAGCAGCTGGAGAATCTCCATCAACAGAACCAAAGTTACCATGACCATCAACTAGTGTATATCTTATTGAAAAATCTTGTGCAAGCCTAACTAACGATGAATAAACGGCGCTATCTCCGTGTGGATGATATTTACCAAGAACATCACCAACAATTCTGGCACATTTACGATGTGGTTTATCATTAAACAAACCCAATTCACCCATACTATATAAAATTCTTCTATGAACAGGTTTAAGACCATCTCTTACATCAGGTATTGCTCTTGAAACATTTACCGCCATAGCATAAGCAATAAACGATTTTTTCATTTCATCATTTATTTCTACGTCAACATAACGGGTGTTATCAACAATTTTATCATATTCTGCACTATAATCTCTTTTCTTTGCCATATACCTTCTCCTTATTAAATATCTAGATCAGTAACAAGACTTGCGTTTTGTTGAATGAATTCTCTTCTAAGTTCAGGGTCTTCACCCATAAGTGTGGTAAAAATTGCATCGGCTTCAAAAGCATCTTTCATATTAATTCTTACAAGCGTTCTTCCTTCTGGACTCATAGTTGTTTGCCAAAGTTGTTCGGCTGTCATTTCTCCAAGACCTTTATATCGTTGAACATCTGCACCTTTTCTGCCGACTTCGTTTAATTTTTGTTCAAGCTCTTCATCGCTATAACAATATATATCCTGCTTGTTTTTACTAATTCGGTATAGTGGTGGCTGAGCAGCATAAACATGCCCACCTTCAATAAGTGGACGCATAAATCTATAGAAAAATGTTAATAACAAAATTCTTATATGACTTCCATCTACATCGGCATCAGTCATACATATAATTTTATCATATTTAAGTTTGCTTTCATCAAAATCATTGCCTACTCCTGCACCAAATGCAGTTATCATAGACTTAATTTCATTATTTTCTAGTACTCTATTCAATCGTGCCTTTTCTACGTTTAAAATTTTACCTCTAAGTGGCAAAATTGCTTGAAATCTTCGGTCTCTACCTTGTTTTGCAGTACCACCCGCACTATCACCTTCGACAATATATATTTCACAAAGTCGTGGATCTCTTTCAGAACAATCGGCAAGTTTTCCTGGCAACGAGTTTGTTTCAAGAATTCCCTTTCTTCTTGTTAGTTCTCTTGCATTACGCGCTGCTTCTCTTGCTCTTTGGCTAGTTATGCTTTTTCCAACTAGTTCTTTGGCTTCCTTTGGGTGTTCTTCCATAAATTCGCCAAAGCCTTCTGCCATAGCTTTTTCAACAGCACCACGCATTTCACTGTTACCAAGTTTGGTTTTTGTCTGGCCTTCAAACTGCGGATTTTTAAGTTTTACTGAAAGTACCGCGGTAAGTCCTTCACGAACGTCTTCTCCAGAAAGTTTTTCGGTCTGCTTTAACATATTGAACTTTTGTGCATATTCATTTACTATTTTTGTTATAGCATTTCTAAAACCAACAACGTGTGTTCCACCTTCTTCAGTGTTAATATTATTTGCATATGCATATACACATTCACTATAACTATCGTTATATTGAAAAGCAATTTCTACTTCACCTTCTTTTAATTGTTTATCAATATATACTGGTTCAGCAAAAATGTTTTCTTTGTTTTTACTTAAATTTTTAACGAACTCTAAAATTCCACCCTCATAATGCATTATTTCACTTTTATCTGTTCGGTGGTCTATAGCCGTTATTGTTATTCCTTTATTTAAGAATGCAAGTTCCCTAAGTCTGGTTTTTACAACATCAAAATTAAATACCGTTGTTTCAAAAATTTCAGAGTCTGGCATAAATGTTACTTTTGTGCCAGTTTTGTCTGCTTCGCCAACAACAGCCAGAGCGCGTTGTGGAATTCCTCTATTATATGTTTGTTTGTAGTGTTTATTATTTTGCCAAACTTCTACATCAAGCCATTCACTTAATGCATTAACGCAAGAAAGACCAACACCATGTAAACCACCACTAATTTTATAGCCGTCGCCACCAAATTTACCGCCGGCGTGCAATTTTGTTAAAACTACTTCAACCGCACTTTTCCCTTCTTTCTTCATTATGCCAGTTGGAATACCACGACCATTATCCAAAACTGAACAAGAACCATCTTTGTTAATTTCAACAATAATTTCGGTGCAGTAGCCAGCAAGCGCTTCATCTATACTATTATCTACAATTTCTGATATTAGGTGATGTAAACCATGTTCATCAGTAGAACCAATGTACATACCAGGACGCTTACGAACAGGTTCCAAACCTTCTAGTACCTGAATCTCTGCTTCGGTATATTTTCCTTTAATTTTTTCCATCAATTTCACCCCTAAAAATTTTAATCATATTTGTAAGCAAATTATAACATAATTTAACTAAAAATAAAAGTACTTTTTTGTAAAAATTAAAATTAGCCACAAATTTATACCATTTTGACATGTTTCACACTAGGCAATTAATCTATCTACTTTAAAAATGGTTTATTTGAAGGGCTAATTTTTTAAAATTTCTTCTTTAATTTTTGCTTCTTTTATTCTAAATTTTTTGTAAGACTTTAGGTCTGTTTTTCTTAAAAATGTGCTTGTCACAAATATCTGTTTTTCTTCCAAATATTTTAAAAGCAATTTTTGTCTTGTGTAATCTAGTTCACTAAATACATCGTCTAAAATTAAAACTGGACTTTCTTTTTCTTCTTTTATGGTCTCAAGCTCAGCAAGTTTTAGGGCCAAAACCACAGTTCGCTGTTGACCTTGACTGGCAAATGGCTTAACTTCTTTATCATTAACATAAAATTTTATATCATCTCGGTGTGGGCCAATTGTGGTATAACCAAGTTCCAAATCTTTACTTCTAGACTCAGCTAGTGCAGACATAAAATTCTTAGTACGCTCCTCTCTTGTTTCACCAGAAATACCAATATATTCTAATCTTAATGTTTCTTTGCCATCTGTTAATTTTTCCATAATATTGTTTGTATATTGTGAAATTTTATTTAAAAAATTGTTGCGTGTTGTTGCAATTTGACTTCCTATAATTGCAAGTTGACTATCCCATACATCTAACTGATTATCTATACTTGAACTGTTTTTTGCAAATTTAAGTACTTTATTTCTATTCAACAAAACTTGGTTATATCTATCAATTAAGTCGCAATAAATTTTTGATACTTGTGATATATCAGTATCCAAAAATTCTCGTCTTACTTCAGGTGCTCCCTTAATGATTTTTAACTCATCAGGAGAAAATACAACGGTGTATAAATGACTAAGCATATCTCTTTTTTTTGTTAATTTATTTTCGTTAACAAAATACTCATTTTCACCTTCTTTTTTAAGTATATATTTAATAGTTTTTGTACCCTCTTTTTCTGTTAAAATTTTTGCTTCTATAACAGAAAATTGCTCTAAATCCATAATGCAATCTGGCAATTTGCTATTTCTGAAACTTTTTAGTGTGGACAATAAATAAATTGGCTCAACCAAATTTGTTTTGCCTTGTGCATTTTTTCCAACAAAAAAATTTACGTTAGAATTAAATTCTACGTATGCATTCTTGTAATTTCTGAAGTTAGTTAGTTTTAAAGATTTTACAATCATTGCACCAAATCCTTGTTCTCATATTTTAACTTTTTTTATGCTAAATGTCTAGTCTTTTAATTCTTTTATTTGGAACCACTTGCAAAATGTAAAATTATTGGTTATAATATAAAAAAAAGTATAAGTTGGTTACATATGGAAGAAAAAAAATTAACACAACTTAATTATACCGAAATCTGGGAAAATGCTAAAAAGTTAATTGTTAACAAAACCTCTGCACTTACCTTTGATGTTTGGATTAAAGCACTTGAACCAATTGGTGTTCGAGGTGATGCGCTTATATTAATGAGTAAAAGTGAAGGTGCAAAGTCTGTAATATTAAAAAGCTACAGTGATATTATTACTTCTAGCATTAAAGAATGTACTTCAGAACTGTCTTCTTTTGAACTTGTTGTAGAAGACGATGAAGATGCCAAAGAAATTATTTCACAAAATGAAAAAATTAATGATGAACTAAACAAAAAAGAATTTTTAAAGCCAAAAGAAAAATATTCAAACAATGCTTCCTTTAACCCTAAGTTTACTTTTGACAATTACGTAGTTGGTCCATCTAACGAGTTTACTGTTGCAGCAAGCAAAGCGGTGGCGGAAAATCCTGGAACAAACTATAATCCATTGTTTATTTATGGTGGTGTTGGACTAGGAAAAACACATATTCTTCATGCAATAGGAAACTATTTATTGGACACAAAGCCAGAGTTAAATGTGGTTTATGTTACAACTGAGCAATTTGTTAATGAATTTATTGAAACAGTTGGAAAAAACGAACTAGATTTAAATACTGGTTTTAGAAACAAATATCGTTCGGCAGATGTACTTATGGTAGATGACATTCAATCTATTATTGGAAAGCCACGAGTTCAGGAAGAATTTTTCCACACCTTTAATGCATTGACATCTGCAAACAAGCAAATTATTTTATCATCAGATAGACCACCTAAAGAAATTAACCCACTTGAAGAAAGACTAAGAAGTAGATTTGAATGTGGATTAATTACAGATATAGGCGTACCAGAAATTGAAACACGAATCGCCATTCTTAAAAAGAAGGTAATTATAGAAAGACATTTAGTAGATGATGAAGTTTTGGAATACATTGCAGAAGCAATGACAACTAATGTAAGAGAGCTTGAAGGCTTTTTATCTAGATGCGTTTTTTATGCAGGTTTATTAAAAAAGCCAAGAGTTACGCTAGATGTTGCCAAGGAAGCACTTAAAAATTATATTACAGTTTCCAAGGTAACCTTTGATTCAGACAAAATTGTTGAAAAAGTTTGCAAGTACTTTGAAATAAGCAAAAATCAATTACTTGGCAAAGATCGTAAAAAAGAATTATCTTATGCACGACAAATTTGTATGTATTTACTAGATGAAATGCTTGAAATGCCATATACATCTATAGGAAAAATCTTTAATAAAGACCACGCAACTGTAATATATTGTAAAAATAAAGTTGCAAAACAAATTAAAACAGACAAACTTATGCAAACCCAAGTAAAAGATATTAAAGATTTATGTACCAGTAAAGGAATTTAACAACTTTTTAACACTGTGTTGAAAACCGTTTACAATTTTTATCAAAGTTTTTAGCTTAAAAAAAGCACGGAAAATAAAGCAATTTTAAGGTTTTCAACATTTCAACACTCCCTACTAAGACTAATACTAAAAAAAATAAAATTAAATAAATACTAAATGTAAGCAAAAAAGGAGAAACAAAATGAAATTAATTTGTGATGGATTTGAGTTATCCGAAGCAGTTAATAAAGTATTAAAAGCAACTGCTGTAAGATCAACTAATCCAATTTTAGAAGGTATTAAACTTAAAGCTGAAAATGATATGTTAACATTACAGGCTACCGACCTTGAACTTAGCATTGAAAAGAGAATTAAAGCAGATGTAAAAATTGAGGGTGAAACTGTTGTAGCAGGAAGGTTCTTTTCTGAACTTATTAAAAAATTAAATAATGAGAAAATAGAAATTTCTAAAGCAGACAATGAAAATACTATTAAAATTAAATATACAGATAGTGAAGGTTATCTTCAAAGTATGCCTGTTAGTGAATTTCCTGAAATTAAAAAGATTGAAAATGCTGAAAAATTAGTATTAAAGCAAAAAGATTTTAGAGACATAATTAATAAAACAATTTTTAGTGCTGCTTACGATGATGCAAGACCAATTTTAAAGGGAATATTATTAGAAATTGTAGATAATAAAATTACTGCAGTTGCTCTTGATGGTTACCGAATGGCAATTTGTTCAAAACCAATTGAATCAACTTCAGCAAATGTTAGTTTTATTGTTCCTGCAAGATGTCTATCTGAAATTAGTAAAATTGTTGAAGACACTGATGACTCAATTGAAATATTATTACAAA